>NZ_JBSQIC010000004.1:0-96141 GCF_055108615.1 Tangfeifania sp.
GGAATAACAACTTCTTGTTTTTGCAAATCCTTTATCAATGATAGCGCCTCCGGTAATTGTTGCTTCAACTCAGCGTTCTCTTGCTTAAGGTTATCGTATCCCTTTCTCGATATGGTTATTGTCTTTTTGATATTTCAAAGAAACTGCTTAATATTTATTGGCTGTCTGTTATTGTCAAAAAATTATACACAATTTATTGTTAATTTCGCTGCTGAGTGGTAACAAAAGGTAAATGTGCAAAACAAATTTCAATGCCTTTTTTAAAAATATTCGGCCATAATAATCCAACCTGTAATCCCTGGCAAATTGAATTTGTAGAAACAAAAGCACATTTCGAGTTTATTCCTCTAATATAACCAGCGGCTTTATAGAACCAAATGGAAATATAATCTAAATCATGATAATTTTTAAAAGAAGAAAAAACAAAATCCATATCGTCTTTATGATGTTTTTGCAGATGAAAACACTGGTGATAGCTTTTGTTTTATTTCTTGGAACCATACACTCAGTCAGGAGGTTTCGCTCAGGTTTGAAATCAATATTTTAAGAAATTCTGATGGCAGCATAATTGTTTTGGTTTATAAAGATGCGGAAAGTTTGGATGAAGGTACGACTTGGATACATAAACCCATTTCAAAAAAAAAGGAGTTTGCGGTATTTGTAGTTAAGCTATAATTTCTAATTTTTCCAGTGAAAAAATGCAGAGCATAATATCAAGTTATTAAATTTGCTTTTACTAACTATCGGATTATGAACAATATGATTTTTCAAAAATTGGAATTTACCGCTTTTTTTAGCGTGATTACTTTGTTGTTTTTCTTTTCCTCCGCACCTGCCCAGAGCCTGGATGTAGCTTATGTTCCAACGCCCGATTTTGTAGTTGAAAGAATGCTTGATTTGGCAAATGTTGGCCCCGGCGATTACGTGATTGATTTGGGATGCGGCGACGGACGGATAAATATTGCAGCAGCTAAACGTGGTGCTTTGGGACACGGAGTAGATTTGGATCCTGAACGAGTAAAAGAAGCACGTGAAAATGCTGAAAAAGCTGGAGTTGCTGATAAAGTGGTGTTTGTGGAAGAGAATATTTACGATACCGATTTTAGCCAGGCTACCGTGATTGCGATGTACCTCTTCCCCTCCATAAATTTGAAATTGCGACCAAAATTCCTCGAAGAACTTGAACCGGGAACACGTATTGTTTCTCATGATTTTGGAATGGATGATTGGAAACCAGATAAACAAATTGGGCGGATGGAAAATCATGCTGCACTATTATGGATTGTTCCGGCAAAAGTTGAAGGAACCTGGCGTTGGAATATAAATGGCGAGAAATTCAAAATGAATGTCGGTCATAAATTTCAGGAAATAAAAATCGATTTAACTTCCATCTCATCAACTTATGATGTGCAAGAAAATTTGCTGTCGGGAGAAAGAATCAGTTTTACCGCTGCCGACAATTCAAATCAGAAAAAATTTGTGTTTAGCGGGGAAGTGAAAGGCGACAAAATTGAAGGGGTGGTTCAAATTCATGAGGGGAAAAATAAAAATGTTGAAGACTGGACAGCATGGTTAGAATGATTAAGCTGATAATTAACTTGCTTTAAGCCTGCGAATACTCGACCGATCCATTTTGTTTTTAGCATATTCTTTGGTGATGCTAAGTTTGTCGGTTTTTTCCGAAGGCATTTCATACATGGCATCGTTCATAATGCTTTCGCAAATTGAACGTAATCCGCGAGCACCCAGTTTAAACTCAACCGCCTTTTCAACAATGTACTGCAGTGCTTCCTCTTCGAATTCCAGTTCAATGTTGTCAATCTGGAACAGCTTTTTGTACTGTTTGATAACCGAATTTTTGGGTTCGGTGAGGATATTCCGGAGTACTTCCTTGTTGAGCGGATCGAGGTGGACCAGCACCGGCAAACGGCCAATGATTTCGGGAATCAGCCCGAACGATTTTAAATCCTGCGGAGCGATGTACTGAAGCAGGTTTTCGCGTTCGATGCGGTCAACTTCTTTTGCGGCGCTGTAGCCAATAACTTTTGTGTTCAGCCGGTTGGCAATTTTACGTTCGATACCATCGAATGCCCCGCCGCAGATAAACAGGATGTTTTTGGTGTCAACCGGAATGAGTTTTTGTTCCGGGTGCTTGCGTCCGCCCTGTGGCGGCACGTTAATAACCGAACCTTCCAAAAGTTTCAGCAATCCCTGCTGAACGCCTTCGCCGGAAACATCGCGGGTAATTGACGGGTTATCGCTTTTGCGGGCGATTTTATCAATCTCATCCACAAAAACAATTCCTCGTTCTGCCGCTTCGGTGTTGTAGTCGGCGGCTTGCAGCAAACGTGTTAAAATGCTTTCAATATCTTCGCCCACGTAGCCGGCCTCGGTTAAAACAGTGGCATCTACAATGGTAAACGGCACGTGCAGCATTTTGGCAATTGTACGCGCCAGCAGTGTTTTTCCTGTCCCGGTTTCACCCACCAAAATGATGTTCGATTTTTCAATCTCGGTTTCATCTTCATCAACAGGCTGGGTGAGCCGTTTGTAGTGGTTGTAAACCGCTACCGAAATAATTTTTTTTGCTTCATCCTGACCGATAACATACTGGTCGAGGAATTCCTTGATTTGGCGTGGTTTTAAAAGCTGTACACCATCGAGTGTGAAAGAACTGTCTTGTTTTATTTCTTCCTGAATGATGGAATACGCCTGCTCGGCACACCGGTCGCAGATGTGCCCGTCAATTCCGGCAATTAAAAGGTTAACTTCCTTTTTTTCGCGGCCACAAAATGAACACTTATCCATTTCTTTTTTTGTTGCCATTATATTTTCTTTTCTCTTTCCAGAATTTCGTCGATCATACCATATTTCACTGCCTCTTCAGAGGTCATCCAGTAATCGCGGTCGGCATCTTTTTCAACCTGTTTGATGGATTTTCCTGAATGCTCGGCAATGATGGCATAAAGTTCTTTTTTAATTTTCAGAATCTCACGTGCAGTAATTTCAATGTCGGAAGCCTGGCCTTGTGCGCCGCCCATTGGCTGGTGAATCATCACCCTCGAATGGCGCAGTGCCGAACGTTTCCCTTTGGCACCGGCGGTGAGCAAAACTGCTCCCATGGAGGCTGCCATTCCGGTGCAAATTGTGGCTATGTCGGCCGAAATGTACTGCATGGTGTCGTAAATTCCCAGTCCGGCATGTACATGACCGCCGGGGGTGTTGAAATATATCTGAATGTCTTTCGACGGATCGGTTGATTCCAGGAACAGCAACTGTGCCTGAATAATGTTGGCCACTGTATCGTCAATCGGAACACCGAGGAAAATAATGCGATCCATCATTAACCGTGAAAACACATCCATTGAAGCCACGTTTAGTTGCCGCTCTTCAATAATGGTGGGCGAAATGTAATTCCCGTAGGCTGAGCTGAAACGGTCGAGCGTTAAACTGCTGATGCCTTCGTGTTTTGTTGCGTATTTTCTAAATTCGTTGTGTTTGTCCATGTTATTCTCTCTTATAATAAAAGTAACTTTCCAATTTAATTTCTCTAAACTACAAAGTTACAAAAAAGTTGTTTGCTGATACGTGCAGTAAATTTTATTTAGATAACTCAGTAAACTCTTCCTGTGTTACCTCTTTTTCATTTAACGAAACTTTGTCTTTTACAACACCCACTACTTTATCTTCAAGCAGTTTGTTGTAAAGGCGTTCCTTTTCTTCCTGTTTTTCAAGGATCATTTTGGCAAACGATTCGAGCTGCTCTTCGGGAACATTTGGGATGCCGTACTGGGCGTATTGCGCCTGGGCAACCTGTTTGGCAAAATTAAACGCTTCTTCTTCCTCCACTTTCAATTCATTTTCTTTAATAATGAAGTCTTTAATCAGCTGCCACTTCAGGTCTTTCAAAAACCCGTCGAAATCATTTTCAATTTGCTCTTCGGTAACGTCTTTGTTGGCCACCCGCAGCCAGCGTTTCAGAAAAGCTTCCGGCAGTTCGGGGTTTACTTTGTCAACCAGCGTGTCGCGCACATCCATGGCAAAGCGTTGTTCTGAAGAGTGAACGAGGTTTGAAGCCAGTTCATCTTTCAGGCGGTTGCGGAGATCTTCCTCCGTTTTTATGTTGGTGTCTTCGCCGTATATTTTCTTGTAGAGCTCCTCGTTTAATTCAGCTTTTTCAAATTCAAGAGGTTCTTTTATTGTGAATTTAAAAATACTGTTAAGTTCTTCGGCTTGTTCGTGGCTTATGTTAAGCATGTGACCAACTTCGTGGCGATTGTCGTAGGCTTTTACCGGATCGAAAATCAGGGTATCGCCTTGCTTTTTACCGGTGAATTCTTTTTTAATTTCTTCGTCTTTAATCAGGTCGATGGAAAGTAAAACGCCTTCCGGTTTTATGCCGTCTTCTTTTTCATTGCCTTCCTCGTCGAGTTCAACAAAATCGCCGCGTACCAATCCATCTTCTTTTACTGCATCGGTTTCCTTGTTTTGGCCCATTTGCGATTTAATCATGTCAATCTGTTCATTGACCATGTCGTCGGAAACCTTGATTTTATAGTAGTTGATTTTGTCTTTTTCATCTAACGGAACCTCAATTTCGGGAGCCAGGGCGATGTCGAAAACAAATTCGAAGTTTTCATCATTATCCCAGTCAATGGCTTTTTGCTGATCTTCGTTGGCAAGCGGTTCGCCCAGTATCTGGAGTTTTTCTTCCATCAAATAACTGGTGAGTTTTTGCGACAGCAGGTTGTTCACTTCGTCGAGGAGCACAGATTTTCCAAATCTTTTTTTAATGAGCCCCATTGGTGCTTTCCCGGGCCTGAAACCTGGCATGTCGGCTTTTTGCCGGTACTCTTTAAGTTTGTCTTCAACCGGTTTCTCGTAATCCGGTTTTTCAATCAGCACTTTTAAAACTGCATTAACATTGTCGGTATTTTCCCTGGTAATGTTCATATTGACTATTAAATATTAATTCCTGTAAATACATAAATCACTGCCGGCAATCGTTTTTAAAAAGGAAAGCCGGCGGTGCTGGTGCGGACGAAGGGACTCGAACCCCCACGCCGAAAGGCACCAGATCCTAAGTCTGGCGCGTCTACCAATTCCGCCACGTCCGCGAAAAACAGGGCGCAAAGGTAAATATTTTTTTTGAATGTGGAAAATTACTTCCACTCAACCACAGTGCCCCTGGAGTCGTCCTGAAGCTCTTTGGGAATGTCTTCTTTTATTTCGCGCCAGAGCAGGTTAATGAGTTTATGTTTGGCAAAATGGCGGGAATAGACCAGGCTTACCTCGCGCAATGGATGAAAATTTGTAAACGAGCGAACATTGGCCAATCGAGTTTCGTGCATGCTGAATTTGGCCAGTTCGGGAATGAGGGTAATCCCGCCTTCGCGGTCAACAATATTCATGAGGGTTTCCAGCGAGCCGGCTTCGAAATGGAAGGGCAATTCACTGTCAACAGTTCCGAGGAAGGAGCAGAGGTTGACTACCTGGTCGCGAAAACAGTGCCCATCGCTAAGCAGCCATATTTCCGGGGTGGCAATGTCTTTTATGGTAATTTGTTTTTGCCTGTGGAGCTTATGGCTGGGATTGGTATAAATTAGCATTTCCTCGTAAAATATCGGCTTTTCAATTATTTTTCCCTCTTTCAGCGGGGTGACCAGAATTCCCACATCAATCAGGTCGCGGTTCAGCAGGTCAACAATATTATCGGTGGTTTGCTCCACCACTTTAATAAAAATGTTGGGATAATTTTTTTTGTACCTGCCAATGAAAACCGGCAGCAGGTAAGGGGCGAGTGTTGGAATTATTCCAATGCGCAGCAGCCCGGAAACCTGGTTTTTATGCTCTTTTACGATGTTGTAAATTTCTTCTGATTGTTTCAGTATAACCCGTGCCTGATCAATTATTCGCTGGCCCACATCGGTTGGAATCAGCGGTTGTTTGCTGCGGTCGAAAATGAAGATTTCAAGTTCCTCCTCCAGTTTTTTTATTTGCATGGAAAGTGTGGGCTGGGTAATGAAACACGACTCGGCAGCTTTGCCAAAATGGCGATAAGTATCTACCGCTACAATATATTCCAACTGGGTTAGCGTAATCATGGTGTAGTTGTTTTGACGCTAAAAGTAGAAATTATCTGTTTCTGCGGAAAATAAAATCCGGATTATTTCAAATTGGGCAAATGAGTTCAGGTAATACGCTGGCGGTACCATTCGAAAGAAGCTACGGCCAGAGCATGTGAAACATTCATTGATTTGCAACCTCCCGGCATGGGGATGAAAATTTTCTTTTTGCTTTTTTGAATGATTTCGGTTGGCAATCCGTGCGATTCGTTGCCGTTCAGTATGATTATCTTTTCAGGGAGTTTTGCTTTGAAAATATTTTCAGAGCCGGAACAGGTTTCCAGTATTACAAGGTTTTGTTATCAGGATAAAATAGTAATTTTGTGCAAAACAACGAAAAAATGAGGATTTCAGATTATACAATTTTATTTTTTGTTGCCATTTTCATGGTGGCGTGCGGCCCTTCCGACGAAGACAAAGCCAGGCAGAAAATGCAACAGGCACAATCGCTTCTGCAAAAAAATGACACCACTGCTGCACTGCGCCACCTCGACAGCATCCCGCAATTGTACCCCAAAGCGGCTTATGCGGTTAACGCAGCAAAAAACCTGAGGACTGAAGTGCAGTTCGATTTGCTTCACCGCAAAGAAGCACAACTCGATTCATTGAATGTGAATATTGAAGAGCTGGAAAAACCATTCAAAAAGGAGAAGACAGAATTCGACCGCTACACCCAGTACATTCATAAGCGTCAGGATTTTGAGCGGGCGTGGGATCGCTCCTACATAAAAGTGCACCTCGATGAGCGCGGCGAAATATATTTGAGCAGTAATTATCACGGTGAAAACTGGCTGAACCACACGGCCCTGCGTGTTTACGATCAGGGAGATGATGCCAAAACCGAAGAAATTCCCATTGGGAGCGTGGATAACCACCGCAGCGAATTTATGGATGCAGTGTGGGAAAAAGTGTCCTACCGCAACGGGAAGGACAACGGCGTTATGGAATTTATTGCGAACAATACCGACCGCCGCCTGAAAGCCGTTTTCCTGGGCGATGAATACTATTACATTATTCTTGAAAGTTACGACAAGCAAGCCGTTAAAGATGCGCTGGAGCTTTCAAAAGCTTTAAAAAAGCGCACCAAATTGCAGCAGGAAATAAAAACACTGGGAAATAAACTCGATGTGAATTAAATGATTTCTTCCACAGCCTGCGGCGGGTCGGCAAGTACCGCCTTATCGCCATTTACCACTATGGGGCGTTTTAGCAGCCGTGGGTTTTCGGCCAGTATTTTCAGCCATTCATTATCCAAATATTCTTTTCCCTTGTATTTTTCTTTGAAAATTTTTTCCTGGGTACGCACAAAATCGAACGGTTTTTTGCCGGTTTTTTCAACCAGTTCGCGCAGTTCATTTTCGGAAATGCCTTCGGTCAGGTATTTTTTAATTTCTACATCATAGCCTTTTTCTTCCAGGTATTTCAACCCGGCACGGCTTTTTGCACAACGTGGATTATGATAAAGCTTCATGATAAAATGGTGTTTCTTTTTTATGTAATTGTAGTAGTCTTCCTGGGCCCGGTATTTTGAATCCTGGCTCCGGTTATTATACTTATTTTGAAGTTGAGGGTCGAGAATGCGGGCTTTGGTATTGTCTCTCAGCTGAATTTTAAGCATCTCTTTCAACTCCGATTTTATTTCTTCGTCGTAAATGGGGCAGGCCACCTCAATCCGGCGGTTCAGGTTGCGTGTCATCCAGTCGGCCGAAGAGATGTACATTTTTTCATCGCCATCGTTTCCAAAAAGGAAAATACGTGAATGCTCGAGGTATTTATCCACAATACTTATGGCATAAATATTTTCCCTGAATTTTTCTTTATCCAGCTGAAGTCCGAAAATGCCCCTGACAATCAACTCTATTTTCACTCCGGCTTCGGCAGCTTTGTAAATTTTTTTCATCATTCCCGGATCGATGAGGCTGTTCATTTTCAGTATCATCCAGGCATCTTTTCCTTGTTTGGTCAGTTCAATTTCCCGCTCGATATTCTGAATGAAATGATCGCGCATGTAAAACGGGCTAACTACCAAATATTTGTAGTTGAAATGCTTGTAGTTGTGCTTGAAAAAATCGAACACCTGCTCCACCTCGTCAGCCAGACGCGGATCAGCAGTGAGCAGCCCGTCGTCGGCATACACATTGGCCGTTCCTTCGTGAAAGTTGCCTGTACCAATGTAGGCATAATTGCGTGTATTGCCTTCTTCATCTCTTTTTATCCACGCAAGCTTGCAGTGTACTTTTACACCCGGCACTCCGTTGATAACGTTGGCTCCTTCTTCCTGCAGTTTATTGGACCAGTAGATGTTGTTTTCTTCGTCGAATCGTGCCTGAAGTTCAACCACCACCGTCACCACTTTCCCATTTCGAATCGCATTGAGCAGTGCGTTCATCACTTTCGAACCTTCGGCTACGCGGTAAACGGTCAGGCCAATTTCTTTTACCTGTGGATCGATGGCCGCCTCGCGCAAAAAGTCGATAAAGTGATTGAATGTTTGATAAGGGAAGTGGAGCATTACATCTTTTTGGCGGAGAACACGCAAAATACTGGTATGTGGCGGCAGTTGCCTGTTTCTGAATGGTGGCAGTTTTGGGTAGTAATGTTTCTTTTCCCCTACTTCAGGGAAATTCATAAAATCTTTATGATTGTGGTACCTGCCTCCCGGAACGGAATTTTCCTGGTTGGTCAGTTTCATTTTTTTCAGGATGAAATCCAGCAAATCTTTCGGAATATTCCTGTCATAGAGTAAACGCACGGGTTTTCCTTTTTTGCGTTTTTTCACGCTGCTGCTCATTTTTTCAATGAAACTTTTGGAAATGTCGTCGTCAATATCCAACTCGGCATCGCGGGTAATTTTTACGGTGTAGGCTTCATACGCATCGTAATCGAAATAGAAAAACAGATCGTCGAAACAGTAGCGGATGACATCGTCGAGCATCATCAGATAAGTTTTTTTGCGCTCTTTGGGGAGCACTAAAAACCGGGGGACAGAAATGCCGGGAATCCTGATTAGCGAATAGGCAAAATCTGATGGATCGTTCTTTTTCGAGAGTTTTACGGCGAGGTAAACCGAGCGATCGCGCAGGTAAGGGAATTTGTTTTTTTTGCTCAACATGATGGGCACCAGGTTGGGCAATACTTTTTCATAAAAATATTTTTTCACAAATATTCCCTGCGAGAGGTTCAGTTCTTTCTCATCTAAAATGAAAATATTGTTTTTGTTCAGTTCGTCGAGAATGTCCCTGAAAATGGACTGCACTTTATACTGCTGCTCCAATACTATCTCTTGAATTTTATCGTGTAGTTCGCGGGGGGTGAGGTCTCCGAGCAGGTTTTCTTCGTCTTTGCCAATGTCAACCATGCGGCGCACTGTAGCCACGCGCACACGGAAAAACTCATCGAGGTTATTGGAAAAAATCCCGATAAACCGGATGCGTTCGAACAAGGGTGTCTGCGGGTCTTCGGCTTCCTGCAGAACCCGCTCGTTGAACGAAAGCCAGCTGATTTCCCTGTTTATGAAGTTTTCATTTGAATACATACCAAATTACTTTTAAGAAGTAAACGAATAATTATTGCTCTTGTTGAATCCTTCTTAAAAATAGGAAAAGAAAGCTGACCGGCAAATATTTCAGGCAATTACTGCCCGCCAAATTCCATGAGGTAAGCCTTTATCAGGCCGTCGAGTTCGCCGTCGAGCACAGCATCCACATTTCCGGTTTCGTAGTTGGTGCGCAGGTCTTTCACCATTTTGTAGGGTTGCAGCACGTACGACCGGATTTGCGAACCCCACTCAATTTTCTTTTTCTGCGACTCGATTTCCATGGTTTTTTCCTGGCGCTTCCGGAGTTCCATTTCGTAGAGTTGCGATTTCAACAGGCGCAGTGCATTTTCCTTGTTTCCTGTTTGCGAGCGGCTTTCGGTGTTTTCAATTACAATGCCCGTTGGTTCGTGGTGCAAACGTACGCCGGTTTCTACTTTGTTCACATTCTGGCCGCCGGCCCCACCACTGCGAAAAGTATCCCAGGTAATGTCAGCCGGGTTGATCTCAATTTCAATGCTGTCGTCGATTAGCGGAGCCACGTAAACTGATGTAAAAGAGGTCATTCGCTTGTTTTGAGCATTAAAAGGTGAAAGCCTCACCAGGCGGTGAACCCCGTTTTCACTTTTCAAATAACCGTAGGCATATTCGCCTTCTACTTCTATGGTGCAGCTTTTAATTCCGGCTTCGTCGCCGGGCTGCATATTGTCGATCTTAACTTTGTAGTTGTTGTTTTCGCACCAGCGGGTGTACATGCGGAAGAGCATTTCGGCCCAGTCGTTGCTTTCGGTTCCTCCGGCACCGGCATTGATTTTCAGCACAGCACTGAGTTTGTCCTCTTCGTTGCGCAGCATGTTTTTGGTTTCGAGTGCTTCTACTTTCAGGACGGCTGAATTGTAAGCTTTGTCCACTTCTTCTTCTGATGCTTCGTCTTCTTCGAAAAAATCATAAAGCACCTCAAAGTCTTCAACTGCCTGGTTTACCGCGTCGAAGCCTTTTGTCCAGTCTTTTATCGATTTGATGTTTTTCATCTGGGCTTCGGCTTCTTTCGGGTTCGACCAAAATTCAGGATCCTGTGTTTTGAGTTCTTCTTCTTTTAACTGCAGTAATTTAGCATCGTAGTCAAAGATGCCTCCTCAGCGCATCCCGGCGCTCCAGGAGGTCTTTTACCTGGTCTTTTAAAATCATTTTTTTCTAAATTTTTAAGGTTTACAAAGGTAAGCAATTAATTATGTAGTAAGCAAACTGGAATCTGCCGAAAAGGCTAAAATGCAACTGATTGCCCTGCTTGAATTAATTGAAATCCTGCCGGTTGGAAAATCAACAGTAAAAAAATCACTCTATTCTGATTTCAGGGATTTTGAAGACGGTTTGCAAAATTTTTGTGCAGGGGAAGGAAAATTAACCACCATCGTAACCCGTAATACGAAAGACTATTCTGCAAGTAATCTCGTTGTTCAGACACCCATGTAATTTCTGGCTACTTTTGAGTGATACATTTCATAAGCATTTTTCATGTCTTTGCCATAAAAATAATTGATTTTCATAAAAATAAACCTTTTTTCATGCTATATTTGTAACTGAATTTCACATAAAAGCCCAATGGAAAATCATTTTTCACAAAAAGTAACTATTTTTCACGACAGACCGCTTCCCGAGGCGGGTTTTTTGGCCGGTTACGCCTTATTACTCCGATTCATTGAACAACAAACCGCTAAACTCCTGCCAATCCCCAGGCAACTTGCTATGGTTACAGAAAAACATCAAAGATACAATACTGCTGAATGGCAGGTGTTTACAAAAAGACATAAACCAAAGAATGATGTTTTGAGCCATGTTGTTTTTGCGCTTAAATATGAGGGCATAGATTTGCTGATTTTAAAAACAACTTTCCAGCTTTTAGGAAAAAATATCATTGAAGAAGCCGTAATGGAGATGCCAACAGGTCAGTATTCCAGAAAAATCTGGTTTCTTTATGAATGGCTGTTTAATATCAAACTAAACATACCTGATCTGAAAAAGGGCACTTATGTGGAAGTTTTAAATCCAGAACTGCAATACACAGGACCTGCTACCAATTCGGGCAGGCACCGGGTAAAAAACAACCTGCCCGGAACGCCTGAATTCTGTCCCCTAATCAGGAAGACAGAAAAACTGGAAAAATTTATAAATTCCAGGATAGATGAGGCAATTCATAAAGGGTTAAGTGACCGTGACAAAGATATTATTCGCAGAACTGCAGCCTTTCTGTTGCTGAAGGATTCAAAAGCCTCATTTGCCATAGAAGGTGAAATTCCACCGAACCTGAGGGCCCGCAATTGGGGAAAAGCAATAGGTCAGGCAGGGAAAAAAGCTTTAACGCTGGCAGAAATTGAACGCTTACAACATATTGTAATCGGCTCAAAAAAGCTTAAACGTATGGGATTCAGAAAGGAAGAAGGCTTTATCGGAGAACATGACCGCGAAACTTTTTCACCAATTCCGGATCACATTTCCGCAAAAGCTGAAGATCTGGATTCCCTCATGAATGGTTGGCTTAAAACAAATAATCTCCTTCAGAACAGTAAATATGATCCTGTGTTAACAGCCGCTACCATTGCCTTTGGTTTTGTCTTTATCCATCCTTTGTCTGATGGAAACGGAAGAATTCACAGGTATCTTATCCATCATGTTTTAACCTGGATGGGGTTTGTTAAAAGAGAAATGATATTCCCTGTATCAGCGGCAATTCTGAACCGAATCAGTGATTATCAGGAGGTATTGGAAGATTTTTCGTTACAGAGAATTGATTTAATTGAATGGGAACCAACTCCAGATCACAATATCCGCATTTTAAACCAAACTGCCGATCTTTACCGCTATTTTGATTTAACAACTCAGGCAGAATTTTTATACGAATGTGTTGAAGAAACCATCAATAAAATAATTCCGGCAGAAATTGACTATCTTGAAAAATACGACCGGCTGACAAATTCCATTAATGCATTTATCAATTTGCCGAACTCAAAGGTTGATTTGCTTATAAAATATCTGGATCAAAACAGTGGCAGGCTTTCTAAAAGAAAGAGGCAAAAGTTTTTTGACGAGTTGTCAGAAGACGAAATCCTGTTTATTGAGGAACAATATGCTGAAATTTTTAAAAGATAATCCTTTTTTTAGGAAATGAGTTGCGCATCATTCCATCACCTCATTCAAATACCTGTGAATTATTTCGGGTTCGAAGCCGCGGTTCTGGGCAAACCGGATAATCTGCCCCATTTTTTCAAATTTGTTTTTCTTCTTCACCTTGCGGGCTTTCCCCTTCATGGTTTTCAGGAGGATTTCGCGGTATTTGTCCGTGTCAATTTCATCCAGCCCGGCCTGGATTAATTCATCCGAAAGCCTTTTCATTTTCAGGTAGTGGCGAATTTTCACCTTTCCCCACTTGTTAAATTTGAATTTATCGGAAACATAAGAACGCACGTACCGCACATCATCAATAAACTTTTCGGCTTTTAGTTTTTCGATGATTTCATCTGCCTCGTCACTGCTCAGCCCGGCAGTCGTAATTTTTTTGTGAATATCGGTTGAACACTGCTCGGAGCGGCTGCAATAGGCGGCCATTTTCTCAAATATTTCCTGTGCGGTTTTTTCTTCGGTTTCCATGGGAAAAGTATTGATTAATCCGACCCCAAGTTACAAAAAGTAAATAACTTTCGTAATTAATTTGCAGCAGGCAAAATAAACGTGGGATCGTCCGGGGCATTTGAATAGTTGAACCCGCTGGCATACACATTTCCCTGATGGTCGATAAACAAATTACGCTGCTTTGAAAATGTGAACAGTTCTGTAAATTCCTCAAAATCTTTTGTTTTCCAAACACCGCCTCCTGGCGCCAGCACATAATAAAAATTTTTAAATTTATCGTAACAATTCCACGAAGTTGTGCCATAAGCTACAGAAGGGCTAAGTACTTTTTTATACGTTTTCCCTGAATCAACTGATTTGTATAAAGTAAAACCACCTTCCTGTCCCTGTAAAATTATTTCATTTTTATCAGTAACATATAAAGTTGAAGGATACTGTGGATTGTCTAAACTTTTCCAGGTAATTCCATCATCAAAAGTTTGCATTACACTTTTTTAAACCAGCCTTCCACATTCTGACTGAAATATTCCCGTTGAACCTGGTAACCGTTTCCAAAGTTGTATTCGCATGTCTCTTCGCCGGTTGCCTTTGCATTTTGCAACAACGAGTAGTAGAACCCAAATTGAAAATGTGTGGAAAACCGGTTTCCGAAAGCAAGTTCCCCCAGAAGTGGAATGGTCAGGTAATCGAGCGAAACATCCGACTGGAAACTGACAGTCTGTTCGGCGTTTTGCGTGTAACCATAATAAACTCTTGACTGGCCGGGTTTATCAATACGGTAACCTTTTCGCTCCACCCATGCCCCGGAAACAAGTGAAAAAGCAGTGTCAACCCGAAATTTCACAAAAACACCCGAATTTAAGCCCGGCAATACAGCATAATCGCTTTTTTTGTCCGGGTCTGCTGATTTGGAAAAGGAAATGCCCGCATGAGGTAAAATCTCAATCCGGCGACCGGGCGCAGGGCCTTCCTGTTCTTTCATCGGTTTTGAGAACGGAGAAAATCCCACGCCCAAAAGCAGCTCAGTAGAACCATTTTTGCCATCTACGCTTTCCAGAGAAACCTCTTTCCCATAAGTTGTACGGCCTTCGAGAAAAATATTCCAACGGCTGTTTACAGCATAATTCAATGATGCCGATAATAACCAGCTCCAATCGGTTCCGTGCGGGAAATTTGCTTCGCGAAACTCTTCTGAATGAAGCTCTTTATCTTTTCCTGTAAATTCATCGTTTATCAGGAAAGAATAGTGTGCCCCTGCACCAAACCCAAAACTGAGCCTCCCCGGGGTTTTCCATTCCAGCATAAGCGGCACCCGCAGGAAATGATATTCCCATTTGGTTGGTGAAGAAGGCCCTATAATGCAACCGCCCGGCATAAAAGAACTGCTGCTATAAGAAATATCCCACGGAACCGGATCGGTGTAATAATTTGTGTAGTTCCATCTTTCCTGGTAATAAAAGCTGGTGAATTCAGCACCGGTTCTAAGTGTCAGCCAAGTTGCCCAGTGTAGCTTTGGCAAAAATGCCACTCACCGGGCCGGGTTTGGCACTCCAGGTATTGTAGGTCATTTCACCCTGCAAATTGGAAAAGTTAATTCCGCTGACCGGTCCGAATGTAAGTTCCTGTGCAGCAGAAAACAAATGAAATCCGGAAAGCAGAATAATTGAAAGGACAAATTGAAAGCGCATTTTTTTCGTTTTTAATCAAGATGCAAAGATTGAACAAAAGGTTGCTTTTGCTTCATAAATCATCATAAAACGGTTTTTCCTCTTTCACGCCAGTAAAAAATTCTTCCAGTTCGGCCAGTGTGGTTTCGGTTTTAGGTACGTCTTTTACCACTTCGCCCTTTTCAAGAATAACGATGCGGGTACACACATCGGCCACATGGTCGAGGTCGTGGCTGGAAATGAGCAGCGCTTTTTCACCGCTTGCTGCATATTTTTTAGTAAACATAAAAGGCAGGATGTTGAAAAAACGAAATGCCGATTTGTTGAGCATGTAGCGGGCAATGCGGCGTTTTTTAACCGGAAGCACCAAAAACGGCTGAACCCCAAACGTAGGCAGATTTTGAATAAAAATGCGCAAAACCAAATCGGCTCCGGCGTAAATCAAAATCATGGAATTAAATGCGGAAACAACCGACTGGCCCGGAAACTTTTCAGCCAGAAACATGCTCAGACTGAAACCAAGAAAAAGAAAGGATACTGAAAAATAGATGGCCAGAAAAATGAGCACCCCTTTGGCGGCCATGTTTTTCCCGAAGGAGGCCGAACGGGTAAACTCCCGCCAGGAAAAAAAGGCAAAATTTCGTTTCATTTTTTTGAGTAAAAGCTGTTTTGATTTGAGTACTAAGATTTTTTATTGGTTCAGTTTTTGGCAAATAATTACACGACAAATTCAGGGAATGTTTCAAAAAAGTGTTGTTTAATTTTTTGAGGAATAAAAACAGACTGACCGTAAATTACGATTCCACACTCAAACAGCTTTTTCGTTTCTTCGGTTGTAATCGTACGATTCATTTCAGGTTAGTTTTGGGTTTAACAGCAAATCCATGTGCTGGATAAACGTTTTCATCTCTTTTAAAAGGCTCGCTGTTTCTTTTTTTCCCTTTTCGGTAAGGAAATAATATTTTCGCCGGCGGTTGTTTACCATTTTCATTTCAACACTCAGCAAACCTTTGGCTTCCAGCTTGTGTAAAGTTGGGTAAAGTGCGCCTTCGGTAATCATCATTTCGCCGGCAGTTATTTTTTCTACTTCGCGGGTAATCTGGTACCCGTACATTTTTCCGTTGTTTTTCAATAACTTGAGCACAATTGTGGAAAGGCTTCCTTTATAGAGTTGATTACTTTGCATGAGGTAAAAGTACAAAAATACATATACATAAGACTCTTATGCAAAAATTATTTTGATTTAAACGGTTACATTTTTTTTGATTCCGGAGATATCAAATGTTTGTGAAAAAAGTTGATGAGCGGCAAGGTTCGACTCCGAGGGGTCGTATATCATTCACTCATAAATTTTCTATAAACATATAAACCCGCTGGGGTTAATAAAATAATGTCCTGTCATAATTTTTTTTAGAAACAGAAGTATCACTCTAAAATATCTGTCAGCACCACGCCATCTTTAAAACGGTGTACTTCCCCTTCGGCATTAAAAATTTCTACCATTACCACGTAAACGCCCAGTGGTTGGCGGCTTCCGGTTTCATCTTCACCGTTCCAGACGAATTCGCCGCTGGTTCCCAGAATTTCGTTTTTCGCCAAATGCTGCACAAACCGTCCGGCTGCATCAAAAACACTGATATTGGCCACGTAGCCGGGGGTAGCCATTTCATATTGAATAATGTATTCGTCGTTGAACCCGTCGAGGTTGGGCGAAAATGCTTCCGGCTCAAAAGTCACTTTTGGTTTTCCGGTCAATTCGATGCCAGTCTGTGAATTTTCATAACCCGGTGTGCCATACCCCGCATCCGAAGAAGCGGAATGCCAGTTGCCCGGAGCGTTGGTGGGGTCAGAAAAGGAAACCCGCTCCAGCGAAACGCCTTCCTCATCGGCCAAAAACGGCGTATGCATTCTTTCGGTATAATACAATTCATCCATAATTTCGAGGTTTTCATTCAGCAAAACCACGTAATCGTCGTCGTTGTTGAATGACGGAATGCGCGCAACCTGCTGAAAACATTCGTTGCATTCAATTTGAAAAAAGGGAAAAACGCCGCTCGTATCTTCTGTAATGGCCACGTAACTTTTGGGCGGAATCAAATAAATTTTCCCTGACAAATCGTAAATCTGTTCCAACTGAAGGTTTTTGTCGCGCGATGCCAGGAAAAGTTTTCCGAGAGGAATTTCACGGTTCGAAATGTTGAAAATCTCCACATAATCTTCGCCATCGGGAAACGGGTTAAACAAGATCTCATTTAAAATGATCTCGCCCGGTTCAGCCGGCGGGTAGTATTTTTCTTCGGCAGCAACCACCACTTCATCCAAAATCACTTTATCATTAGCATAATGGTTGGAAAGGTAGCAAACAATTTGCAGTGAATTGCCTTCCAGGCCTTTGCTGACAGCCTGAACAGAGCCCCAGTTTCCGGCATTTGCGCTGTTTTCTGAAAAGGGAATTTCTTCACCTTCATCCAACCGGTAAAAAGTTTTCAGGTATTTGGTTTCGGTGTTGGCACCACTGCCCGTTTCCGAAGCGGTGAGTTCAACGTCCACCTTTTCAAAACCCGAGATATCAATCCATTCCGAGCGCCACACCACTTCACCATGTATGTCGCGCACTTCGAACCTTCCGCCGGAAGTAGAAACCGTTTGGGCATAATCTTCCTCATCAATCAGGGTCAGTTCGCTTTCATCAAATTCAAGGTTCCAGGTTGTAATGCCCGAAAAATCGGATACAATATTCTCTTCTCCGCTTCCCCAAATCCCTTTTCCAGGTTCGGAAAAACTTTCGCGCCAGATTTCCTGTGCTGCCAGCGAATTTCCACAGCACATAAAACTGATTGTTAAGATTTTCAGAATAGTACGGGCCATTTTGTTTCAATTCATTGCAAAATAGTAATTTTACGGGAATTAATTTTAACTGAAAACCAAGTTTAATTAAAAAGTTTACGTAATGAAAGTTGCAATTGTAGGAGTGAGTGGAGCAGTAGGACAAGAATTTCTCCGTGTTTTGGATGAACGGAATTTCCCGCTGGATGAGCTGGTATTGTTCGGTTCATCGAGAAGTGCCGGGAAACAGTACGAGTTCAGGGGAAAGAAACTGACCGTGAAAGAATTAAAACATAATGACGATTTTAAAGGGATTGATATTGCCCTCACATCGGCCGGTGGAAGCACATCCAAAGAGTATGCCGAAACAATTACCAAACATGGAACCATCATGATTGACAACTCAAGCGCTTTTCGTTATGACGATGACGTGCCGCTGGTGGTTCCCGAGGTGAATGCAGAAGATTCGAAAAACCGGCCGCGCAATATTATTGCCAATCCCAATTGCTCAACCATACAAATGGTTGTGTCACTGAAACCCATTGAAGATTTGTCGAAAATAAAACGGGTTCGCGTGGCAACCTACCAGGCAGCGAGCGGAGCCGGAGCCCAGGGAATTGCCGAACTGGAACAACAGGTGAAAGATGTGGCCGAAGGAAAAGAAACCACAGCCAACAAATTCCAGTACCAGTTGGCTATGAATCTTATTCCCCATATCGATGTTTTCCTCGATAACGACTACACCAAAGAAGAAATGAAAATGAACTGGGAAACCAAAAAAATTATGCACACCCAGGCTGAAGTGAGTGCTACCTGTGTGCGAATTCCGGTTGCCCGTGCGCACTCCGAGGCGATTTGGGTAGAAACAGAACAACCGCTTTCGGTTGAGCAGGTGAAAGACGCTTTTGAAAAAGCCGAAGGCATTTCGGTTATCGACAATCCCGCAAAAAATGAATACCCGATGCCGTTATTTGCGGCTGGTAAAGATGATGTTTATGTGGGCCGCATCCGTAAAGATATTGCCGACCCGAATAATATTACTTTCTGGTGTGTGGGCGATCAGATTAAAAAAGGAGCAGCATTAAACGCCGTTCAAATAGCTGAATGGCTTATAAAAGAAGGTGAAGTGAGTTAGACAGAACTTCATTGAAATATTTTTTAAAAAAGAAGTTGTCAGAAAAGTACTTTCCCGACAGCTTCTTTTTTATTTTTACACAAATAAAAAACAACACTCAAATCATGGATAATATTGGTAAAGTTGAAGTGCGGCAGCTGAATATCGACGATTATGAAGAAATGCACAAATCGTTGCTGGATGCCTATCCCAACTGGCAGGATGACTACTGGGAGAAGAAAGACATCAGGGAACTGGTAAAAATTTTTCCTGAAGGCCAGCTTGCTGTTGTAGTTGATGACGTTGTTGTGGGCTCAGCGTTATCCATTATTGTAAAATATGAGTTGTTTGGCGACGATCATACATACGAAGAAATTATTGGAAATTACAGCTTTAATACGCACAACCCGAAAGGAAACACTTTATACGGGATAGATGTTTTTATCCGGCCCGAATACCGTGGAATGCGGCTTGGGCGCAGGTTATACGATGCACGAAAAGAACTGTGCGAGCAACTTAACCTGAAGGCAATTGTTTTTGGCGGGCGAATTCCCAACTACTACAAGTATTCTGCTGAGCTGTCGCCAAAAGAGTACATCCAAAAGGTAAAGTACCAGGAAATCAACGATCCGGTACTCAACTTTCAGCTTTCCAACGATTTTCACGTAAAAAAAGTCCTGAAGGGTTATATATCAGGCGATAAGGAATCGGAGGAATATGCCGTGCTGCTGCAATGGGATAATATTTATTACCAGAAAGTTTCGGACAAGGCCAGCGCATATAAATCCGTAGTGCGGCTGGGACTTATTCAGTGGCAAATGCGGCTTTACAATAACATTGATGAACTATTTACACAGGTAGAATATTTTGTGGATGCAGTGGCCAGTTACAACGGCGATTTTGTTCTTTTCCCGGAGTATTTTAATGCCCCGCTGATGGCCGATTACAATCATCTTGGTTATGCCGAAGCCATCCGGAAACTGGCCGATTATACGGATGAAATTCTGGAGCGGTTTATCAACCTGGCCATTACTTACAACATTAATATCGTAACCGGAAGCTTTCCGCTGGTAAAAGACGACAAGCTTTTCAATACCGGGTTCTTGTGCCGCCGGAACGGAACCTACGAAACCTACACAAAAGTACATGTTACGCCCGATGAAATTAAAACGTGGGGACTTTCGGGCGGTGATTTGGTGGAAGTTTTTGAAACCGACTGCGGACCGGTTGGTGTACTGATTTGTTACGACGTGGAATTCCCCGAACTGTCGAGGATTTTGGCACAGCAGGGGATGAGCATTCTTTTTGTACCCTTTCTTACCGATACGCAAAACGGCTATTCAAGAGTGAGGTACTGTGCCCGCTCGCGTGCCATTGAAAACGAATGTTATGTAGCTATTGCAGGATCGGTGGGTAACCTGCCCAAGGTGGAAAATATGGATATTCAGTTTGCACAGTCGGTGGTATTTACACCCTGTGATTTTTCGTTCCCAACTACCGGGATAAAAGCCGAAGCAACGCCAAATACTGAGATGATTTTGGTTGCCGATGTGGATTTGGATTTACTGAAAGAGCTCCACAACTTTGGTGCAGTCCGTAATTTGAAAGACCGGCGCACCGATTTGTACTCGGTTTGCCTCAATACCGATAAAATACCGGTAAATACGAAGAAGATATAGTGTACTGCAAAGCACACCTGTCAGGAAAGTTTTCGTGCAGGTTATTCTTCTTCCCAGGTTATATCGTAAAGGTAATCGTTAAACGGAAAGCGTTGCGAGTGAATTTGTTTCACTTCATCGTAAATAATTTTTTTGAATTCTTCGATGTTTTGTTTCTCTTTTGCCGAAATGAAAATGGCAGGCGTATTGTTTTTTGCCATCCACGAATTTTTCCATTCCTCCAGCGTGAAGTTTTCCTTTGTTTTTGGAGTCAGGTCATCTTCATCTTTATGAATATGTTCGTAGGCATCAATTTTATTGAATGCATAAATAACAGGTTTTTCTCCTGATTCGATCTCTTCCAGTGTACTGTTTACCGTATCTATTTGCTCCTCAAATCCCGGATGCGAAATATCCACCACATGTACCAAAATGTCAGCTTCGCGTACTTCGTCGAGGGTAGATTTGAACGACTCCACCAAATCATGCGGCAGTTTGCGGATAAATCCAACGGTATCGGCCATTAAAAACGGGAGGTTAACAATTACAACTTTCCTCACGGTAGTGTCGAGTGTGGCAAAAAGTTTGTTTTCGGCAAATACATCCGATTTTGCCATCATATTCATAATGGTTGATTTACCGACATTGGTGTAACCTACCAGTGCTACGCGAACAAGTTTCCCTCGATTTTTACGCTGGGTGGCTTTTTGCTTGTCAATTTTTTTAAGTTGTTCTTTCAGTCGCGAAATTTTATCGAGGATAATCCGGCGGTCGGTTTCAATCTGGGTTTCCCCGGGGCCGCGTAACCCAATTCCACCGCGCTGGCGCTCAAGGTGGGTCCACATGCGTGTTAACCTGGGCAAAAGGTACTGGTATTGCGCCAGTTCAACCTGTGTTTTGGCATGGGCTGTTTTGGCGCGGCGGGCAAAAATATCGAGAATGAGGTTGGTGCGGTCGAGTACTTTGCAGCTCAGCTTTCGTTCTACGTTCCGCAGTTGGGTGGGAGTCAGCTCATCGTCGAAAATTATCGTATCGGCCTCCACTACTTTTATGTAGTTACCAATTTCTTCCAGCTTGCCGGGGCCAACAAAAGTGGCCACATTGGGCATGTCGAGTTTTTGGGTGAATCTTTTCACCACCTCGGCACCGGCGGTATCGGCCAAAAATTCCAGTTCGTCGAGGTATTCTGTGGCTTGTTTTTCGTCCTGATCTCTATAAATCAGTCCGACAATAACAGCTTTTTCTGTTTCAGGAGTGGTTTCAATCATATAGTATATTTCTGAAAGTATAATATGGTTATCACCGAAAAAGTTCAGTTATAACCATAAAAAACTCCCGGCCCCGCGGGGACCAGGAGTGCAATAATATGTTTCTTACTTTTATTGTAATACAAAGTTTATCGGGACTGTATAAGAAACGCGTACCGGTTTTCCGCGCTGTTTCCCGGGTTTCCATTTTGGAAGCGAGTTTATAACACGCAGTGCTTCTTTGTCGAGCGACGGGTCAACACCTCTTGCAATGCGGGCATCGGTTACACTGCCGTCTTTGTTCACCACAAAGGTTACATACACTTTTCCCTGGATTCCGTTTTCCTGTGCAATAACCGGGTAGTTAATGGCGTTGGCAATGTATTGCCTCAGGGCCAATTCCCCTCCCGGGAATTCAGGCATGTCTTCAACAATGAAGAACACTTTTGCTTCTTCTTCCTCTTCTTCTTCTTCCGTTTCAATTACGGGAGCTACGTCGATGATGGTTTCATCATCTGCTTCAGTGTCTTGAATTTCCAGTTCATCTTCAATTTCCACGTCATCGTCAACAATGTTGAGCACTTCAACTACTTTTGGCGGTGGTGGTGGCGGCGGCGGCTTTACTTCCTGTTCGCGGGTGATAGGAATAATTTCTTCCTCAACTTCCTGCATTTGAACTTCACCCAGCGATTCGGTTGCTTTGGGGGTGGTTTTGTACTCGAAAGCAGCGAGTACTACGCCCAGCGCAACAACAAGGCCGATCCAAAGGAAAACGTTCCTTTTGTTCTCTAAATCGGCTTTTGGTGATTTTTTTACTTCCATAGCGTTATTGTTTTTTATTTTATTAATTCCTTTTGAAAGAACCCTAAATTGAAGGGGTTAAAGATAAAAAATAATTGGCATTTACAAATCAAATTTTTTCATATTTCAATTGCTGACAACCGGTCAGCCATGAACACTGTTCATGATACATATTTTGTTTGTTGTTTTCAACAAGAAAAAGCCACAAAAACTTTACCACAATTGAACTGTTTGCTGTTTTTTATTTTTCCTTTGGTGCAACATAATGAAGGAGATGTTTGTCGCCATAAGATTTGATGGCATAGGCAAAAAATAATCCGGAAAGAATATCTATTGTATAATGCCCACGTGAAAGGAATAATGCAAAAACAATTATTAATACGCAAATCAAAAGAATATTTTTGTACCATTTGTCTTTTACGAGAAGAAAATACAGATAACTAATTCCGGTATGACCTGAGGGATAAACTCCCAACTCAATGTCAGTGAACCCGTTAAATGGGCCTTCGGTACCATCAAACCCTGCCGGGTTTCCAAAAGGGGTAAGTACAATAAAAAAACCTCTTACAATTTGAAACATTCCACTTAGGAGCAAAAAATAGGGTATTTTATTATATGCCCTTTTGTGGATTACATAAATTACAATTACTAATAATGAAATTAGTGAAAAAATATCATATAAAATGTCAACATCCCAAAGTGGAATATTGTCTAAAATAAGGTCGGAAAGAACGGGTAAAGAGCTGCCATTTTGAATATAGTTTAACAAATATTCCTGTGAATAATAATTCAGCTCAATTCCGATTATTAATGATATGGCACCAATATAGAAATACTTGTTTTTAAACAGAAGTAGAAATTCATTTGCTATTTCTGTCAATTTATTAATAATAAGGCTATTTTTTCTGTATGAAAAATGCATCCTCACTGATTAAAATCCCCGTGATTATATTTAATCTGATTTTTAGATATTTCTTTTCCTGATAATAAGCGGTACAAATGTATTCCAAAATATTTTATGAGCAACAAGTTCCCATCAGTTTTCGCCCGTCTCCCTGAGGTATAAAAAAATGGGTTCAATATTTTAAAATTAAATTTGTATTGTCTCCTGGCTTTTTTCAGGTAATTACAATCTTCGCATACACCAATTGTTTCATCAAATCCTCCTACTTTTTCATGAACTTTTTTGCTGGCAATAATACATGCACCGTATCCCGAGGTATAAACAGGTTTAAGCGCTGCCATGAAAAAATTTAGCATGCCAGCACTTAATTTAAAAGCCAAATTATTTTCAAACATTTTAATGCGGCAAGTGGCAACATCAATATTTTTTAACTTAATCTCAGAATAAATCCGTTGAATAAAATCTTTTTTAATTTGTGTGTCTGCATCAAAAAATACTATCGTTTCGTATTTGGCCAACTGAGCTCCTTTGTTTCTTGCATAGGCAGGCCCCAGAGCTTGTTTTAGCCTGAAACAGGTAAATTCTTTAAATTTGTTTGAATAGCTGTTTGCCACATTCCCGGTATTATCCTGGCTGTTGCTGTCGATAACAATTACTTCGAAGTTCTGCTGGGTTTGATTGGTTAATGAATCCAGAATGCCGGGAATGAATTTTTCCTCATTTAGTGCGATGATTATTATACTTATTCTGTTGATAGCGATTTTTATTTGAATTATAGTTATTTTATAGTTTGCAAATATATGATTTTTTTTACCTTTGCAACCGCTTTAAATGGGGCATTAGCTCAGTTGGCTAGAGCGTTTGACTGGCAGTCAAGAGGTCATCGGTTCGATTCCGATATGCTCCACAAAGAATTTTTATATTGAGTTGAAAACGAATGCCTTAACGGTGTTCGTTTTTCTTTTAGGCAACATTAGTCAACCAGGCCAAAAACGGAACACTTCAAAAAGTAGGTGGACTAAAAAAAACAGAATTAAAAAAAATGACTAACCCCCCGTTTTTAGTATAAGCCTGCCCGGAGACATCTATAAATCCCCTGAAAATTCCTTCAGCCATTTGCGGAGCGGATCGCCGATTTCCTCGTGCATTAAGCCATAAATAATATTTGTTTTTATGAAATCGAGTTTGTTGCCAATGTCGTAGCGTTTCCCTTTAAACCGGAGCCCATACATGGCATAGCGTTTTACCATTTGGCGCATGGCATCGGTAAGCTGGATTTCGTTGTTTTTACCGGGTCTGGTTTTTCCCAGGTAGCCAAAGATTTCGGGCGTAAAAATATACCGGCTGGCAATGGCCAGGTTCGATGGCGCTTCTTCCACTGATGGCTTTTCGATGAAATCTTCGGCAATCATCACATTCTTTTCCAGCGTTTTTCCTTTGATTACTCCATACCGGTGTACTTTATTGCGCGGAACTTCTTCGAGCGCCACCACCGAACTTTTGTACCGTTCGTAAACATCCATCAGTTGTTTGGTAATCGGTTCTCCCTCGCCGCTAATCAATGTATCGCCGAGCAAAACGGCAAATGGTTCATTCCCCACGTGGTCGCTGGCATAACGAATGGCATCGCCCAGTCCGTTCATCTCTTTCTGCCAGATAAAATGAATATTGGCCAGTTGCGATATTTTTTTGACTTTCTCCAGCAGCTCAAACTGTTTTTTGGCCACCAGCGACTCTTCCAGGATAGGACTCCTGTCGAAATGTTCTTCAATAGCCCGTTTCCCTTTTCCTATAATCATCAGGATGTCGGTAATTCCGCTGGCCACGGCTTCTTCCACCACGTACTGAATAACGGGTGTGTCAACAATCGGGATCATCTCTTTGGGCTGCGATTTGGTAATGGGCAAAAACCGGGTTCCCCATCCGGCGGCGGGTATTACTGCTTTTTTTATCATCTCTAATTCTTGTTTACAATGTTGGGTTTTATGACTTCAATATCTTTTTTGGCCAGTGTCTCTTTCAGCTTTTTAAACATTTCGTCGTTTTCGTAAGTGCCGATTATTGCTCCGCCCGAACCGGTAAATTTTGCCGAGGCACCAACCGAACGCGCGGTTTCAACCATCTCCACATTTCCTTTTGAAATGGGGATGAGGCTGTGGCGTAAATCGAAGTTGGCATTGATGAGCTGGTGCATGGTTTGGTAATCGCGGGTTTTTAGCGCGGCTTTAAAATCTTCGGTAAAACCGGCCCATTCCCCCATGGCTTCCAAAACGGCTTTTTCGCCAATATTAAAACGCGCCCTCAGGTTATTGTGCAACACCTCGGTGCCTTGCGAAAGGTTTTTGCGGAAAGCGATGTACATGTTCGGAAAATTTTCAGCATCCAGTACTTCGTAATTGCCGAATCCCTGTTTTTCCATTGTTTTTTTGTTGAAATCCATGTAAACGGGCTGTTCGTAGGCTTGTGCCACCCTGTCCTGCAACCCGGCTGCAATGCCCAGCTCCTGGTTTTCGACATTCAGAACGAGGTTAGCCAGAATTGGTTTGGGGATTGCGACTCCATAAAACGAAATCAGCGCTTTCATGCAGGCTGTAATAATGGCACTCGAACCGGCGAGTCCCAGCCGCAGCGGTATGTTCGAATCGTAACGGATGGTAAAATTCCGTTCGTCGAGCTGAATGTTGCACTCCCGGCAATAATCGTAAAAAACTTTTATGGTGGCTTTCAGCAACCTGATTCCTCCGTAGTAACCCGATGAGTTGACATTTTCAACGAGCTCCTGCATGCTGCTGAAACGGGTTTTGTCGAGGCGCTGCGGTTGAATATCGAGTTCAGGAGTGTGGTAAAGCTGAACTTTTGCCTGAAAATTTGAAAACAGGAAGGCTATGGTTTTCCCAAAATAACCATCTGACGGGTTTCCGATAACCGCTGCCCGGGGGTGGCAAAGTGTTTCAATAATCATTTTTTAGTGCGTTTTAAGTTCCATTTATTTATGGCCGCTATGTTTACATCATTTTCGATGTTGCGGGCCAGTGGTGAGTATAAAAATTCAAGTTCTTTGCTAAAATAGTCGCATATTTTTCCCCTGACCATTTTCATGGTGGTGTTCATCAAACCGTTTTCCTGGTTAAAACTTTCGGGCAACACAACAAATGTTGCAGGCAGCCAGCGGTCGGGGAACAAATCTTCATGTTCTCCACCTTTTTTGAATTTGTTGATTTCGTTTTGCAGAATCAGCACCGATTCGAGGTTTCCCTCTCCACTTCCCGGTTTAATGTTGCGTTTTTCCAGTTCGCGGTTAATGGCATCGATATCGGGCACCAGCATGGCTGAGGTATAGGCATTTTGATTGTTGTAAAGCATCATTTGCTGAATAAAGGGTGATTGTTCCACAATGGCTTCTTCAATTCCTTCGGGACTGAATTTTTCGCCGTCGTTGCCAATCAGCAGGCTTTTGAAGCGTCCGAGAACATACAAAAATCCGTCTTCATCCATGTAGCCCATGTCGCCGGTGTGCAGCCAGCCGTTTTTTATGGTTTCTTCGGTGGCTTTCTCATTTTTCCAGTAGCCCAGCATCACATTGTCGCCTTTTACCACTATCTCGCCTTTTTGCCCGGTTGGCATTTCATTGCCTTCGTCATCCAGGATTTTCAGTTCCATGTATTTTACCAGCTTTCCTGACGAACCAAATTTTATGGCATGTAAAGCATTTGACGAAATAACAGGAGACGCTTCGGTTAAACCGTATCCCTGGCAAACCGGAATTCCTACGGCATAGAAAAAGCGTTGCAGCTCAATATCGAGCAGGGCACCGCCGCCAATAAAAAATTTCAGCTGGCCGCCAAAACCTTCTCTTATTTTTTGGAAGAGGATTTTATCGAAAACCCAAAGCAGCGGTTTTAAAATGAATTTCCATCCTTTGCCGCGGTTGTATCCCAGCCCGTTGTATATATAAGCAACCTTTAAGGCAAACTGGAAAACTTTATAGAGCGTTTCTCCTTTCTGTCGAATTTGAGTTTCTATGTTTTGCCTGAATTTTTTGGAAAATGCAGGCACACTCATTAACAGCGTGGGTTGGATCTCTTTTATGTTTTTGGGGATATTTTTTAAAGTTTGCAGGGCATTTTTACCTGGTTCAACGGAAGCAATGCTGGCTCCCTTAAACATGAACGCGTAAAGGCAGGCTGTGTGTGCAAACGCGTGGTCCCACGGGAGAATGGCCAGCGTGCGCCATTCGGGTTGCAGTTCCATCAGGGTGTTCGACTGCACCACGTTAGCTGCATAATTCAGGTGCGAAAGCATGATTCCTTTCGGATCGGCTGAGGTGCCGGATGTGTAGCTGATATTGGCCAAATCGTTGGGCTGTATGTTTTTCCATATCTCTTCCAGTTCGCTGCTGTGTGTTTTTAGGTATTCTTCACCTTCCTGGATCAGATACTGGTAGTTGACATCATCTTTTCCCGGATTTTCTTTCCCGTCAATGAAAATTATTTTTTCAAGGTCGGGAAGACTTTCCCTGATATCTTCAATTTTTTCGGCATGGGGTTCTGAAACAAAAATGTACTTGCTTCCGCTGTGTTTCAGCCTGAAAATCAGTTCTGATTCGTGAAGCCTTATGGAAAGCGGAACGTTAACCCCGCCAGCGTAAAGCATTCCCAGTTCGCTGATAATCCAGTCGTTTCGTCCATCGGATACAAGACCTGCCCTGTCGCCTTTTTTGAAACCCAGTGCCATCAGGCCGGCAGCCAGTTTCAATACAATTTTGCGTGTTTCTTTATACGTTGTGCCCTGGTATTTTCCATCAGTTTTTTCCCAGAGATAAACATTGTCAGGGTAATTGGCAACTGTTGTTTCAAAAAGCTCGATGATTGTTTTCATATGATTATAATTGTTGATTTTTTATGGTATCATATGGAACTCGCATCCGCCAGCCGGCGGATAATCATATTCCTGGATGATAATTTTTACCATGCTCGTTTCATTTAAGATGGTTTCTGATTAAATTTAGTAATCCAAAAGTAAAAAAAAATGGGAATTATTTTATTCTGTTATTACCAGGGTGAATGAAGTTTGTAAAAAGTCTGGTTTTTAAAAGGAGCAGATGTAAATTAAAACAGGGGAATTCCTTTGGTGCTGATGTGAAATCCCCCTGTTTGTATATTTATAGACTATTGCCTACTGCCTACTGCCTACTTACATAATTGCATTTATCCCATTTTGGGTATTTATCATTTTACCCTGCTTCAAATTTGTAGATTGTTTTCTCGTTGTATGTTTCTCCTGGTTTTAGCAGCGTCGAAGGGAAGTTATTATGATGAGGTGAGTCGGGATAGTGTTGTGTTTCGAGCGCCACACCCGAATAGCTGCCAAATTTTTTAGCTCCGCCAATGGTTAATTCCGGAATCCAGTAACCGGTGTAAAGCTGCACTCCCGGCTGGGTAGTGAATACTTCCACCTGGCGCCCGCTATTTTCCTCTTTCAGGCAGGCGATGTATTTCAGTTCGCCATTTTCGTTGTCGAGCACAAAATTATCGTCGTAGCCGGTGGGCAGCTGGTCTAAATCGCGGGCAAATGTTTTGAATTCTGTGAAATCGAACGGTGTCCCTTCAACCGGGATGATTTTCCCGGTAGGAATCTGTTCCACCATTTCTGTCATTTTGCAGGCCGTGAGTTTCAACTCGTGGTTCAGAATATTTTCCTTTCCTCCTGTGAGGTTAAAATAGGTGTGGTTGGTGAGGTTCACCACCGTAGTTTGATCGGTTTCAGCAAAATATTCAATGGTGAATTCGTTCTTGTTGTTCAGGTTGTAAACGCATTTTACCTTTAAATTACCGGGGTAATTTTCTTCGAGGTGCGGACTCAGGTACGAAAGTTCTAATTCAACCGAATCTTCTTTTTCAGTTGTTTGGGCTTCCCACAAGCGTTTGTCGAAACCGGTGTTGCCACCATGTAAATGGTTGGGACCGTTGTTGATGGCCATTTGGTAAACTATGCCTTCAATTTTGAGGTGCCCCTTGGCAATGCGGTTGCCAAACCGGCCGATTAATGCACCAAAATAAGGATAGCCACTCAAATATTCATCGCTGAGGTAACCTTCCAGGTTTTCAAATCCACACACTATATTTTCAATGTTACCGTTTTTGTCGGGCATTTCAATACCCGTAACAATACCACCGTAGTTGGTTATTTTAACTTTCACGTTGTTGTCGTTGCTCAGCGTGAACTGTTTTACACTTTTTCCCTCCGGAAGTTTTCCGAAATCAGCCGATTGTACTTTCATGATATTCTTGTTTTAGTTAATATTTCAATGTTGGGTTTACGAGCACTAAAATACAAAAATGTAAAAAGAACCTGAGTAAACTGGTAGGTACTGGTAGTGTTTAAGAACATGTAAAACTTTCAAAGAATCTGTTATTTTTGTTGAAAACTAAAACCTGATTTCTTGAAAAAAGTAATTAAAATCGATCCTGCATCGGCTAAACCGAAATACCGGCAAATAATCGATTCGGTTTTTTGTTCCATTGAAACCAACGGGTTAAAAAAAGGTGACAAAATGCCCTCTATTAACCAGGTTTGTGCCGAGTTTGATTTGAGCCGCGACACGGTTATGGTTGCTTTTAACGAGCTCAAAGAAAAAGGAGTTTTGCTGAGCCAGCCCGGAAAAGGATACTACATTGCCAGTACTGAAATTCACCGCGAGGAAAAAGTTTTTGTATTGTTCGATGAATTTAATGCTTTTAAGGAAGACCTCTACAATTCGCTTATTGAAAGCCTGAAGGAAAAAGCAAGCGTTGAAGTGTTTTTCCATCATTTTAATTACAAGGTTTTCAAACACCTGATTTTAGAGAGTATTGGCCATTTTACTTCCTACATAATTATGCCGGGTACTTTTGACAATATCAGTCACCTGATTTCAAAATTGCCGAAGGAAAAGGTTTATATTCTGGACCGGTTGAAACCAGAACTTAAAAACTACCCGGTTATTTACCAGGATTTTGAGCAGGATTTCTACGATGCCCTGAACGAAGGTGGCAAGCTACTTGAAAAGTACCGCAAACTGATTTTTGTAAACCCGGGTGGCAAAGAGCCGGATGAACGGGTGAAAGGTTTTGAACGGTTTTGTCGTGAGAGGAATTTTAAATTTCAGGTACTGAAGTCGCTGAAAGGAACCCGCCCCGGGTTATATGAAGCCTATTTTTTGATTTCTGACCGCGACCTGGTTGAACTGATAAAAGTGGCAAAAAATTACCAGTATAACCTGGGCGAAAAATTTGGTATCGTGTCGTTTAACGATACCGTACTGAAAGAGGTGGTAGCCGGGGGGATTACAACTATTTCCACCGATTTTAAAGCGATGGGGAAAACACTGGGTAACATGTTGCTGAACCATCAGCTTGACAGGGTGCGAAATCCATCGAAATTAATTGCAAGAAACAGCCTTTGAGCAATTTTTTTCTGTTATGTAACATTTCTTTTGCGAAATTGCTGTACTTTTTAAACCATATATTTGTACCTACTAGTACCTACCAGTTGTATAAAATTCATATAATTGTGTATTAATTTAAAACAATATCAGATATGACAAAGATTACTAGCTTAATTGAAAAAATTGATAGCGGGAAAAACCCACTGTTTCAGGAATTGTACGGAACCGATGAAACTGTTTTAAAAGAACAGGCCGAACGCTATGCAGCGTTGATGAATGATTTTGAAAAAACTTACGGTGCCGACGATGTTCAACTGTTTAGTTCGCCCGGGCGGACCGAAATTGGCGGAAACCATACCGACCATAATTTTGGAAGAGTACTTGCCGGTGCGGTTAACCTCGACAATATTGCAGTTGCCGCTGCCAATGGCACCGGTAAAATACGTGTAAAATCAGTGGGTTACCCGGCATTTGAAGTGGACCTTTCTGATTTGGAAATTGATAAATCGAATTTTTACACCTCCAGTTCGCTGGTGAAAGGAATTTGCGCCCGCATGAAAGAAAATGGGTACCAAATTGGTGGATTCGATGCCTGTGTTGAAGGCCGTGTTCCTAAAGGTTCGGGGCTCAGCTCTTCTGCTTCATTCGAAGTACTTATGGGGACCATTTTAAACGAGCTTTTTAACAACGGAAAAATGTCGGCTGTTGAAAATGCGATTATAGGGCAGTGGGCAGAAAACAACTATTTTGGCAAACCCTGCGGATTAATGGATCAAACGGCTTGCTCGGTTGGTGGGTTAATTACAATCGATTTTAAAGATCCGGCAAAACCCGTTGTAAAAGAGGTTGATTTTGATTTTGTTTCTACCGGGTTTTCGCTTGTAATTACCGATGTTGGCGGTGGCCACGACGATGCCGCCTCTCAGGAAGAATATGCATCCCTCCCCACCGAAATGAAGGCAGTTGCTGCTGAGTTGGGAGCCAGTGTACTCCGGGAAGTTACCTGGGAACAGGTTATGGGAAAAATTCCGGAAATTCGGAAAAAAACAGGCGACCGTGCAATTTTGCGCGCCTACCACTTCTTTGGCGATAACCAGCGTGTGGTTGACCAGGTTGCAGCGCTGGAAAATGATGATTTCCAGGCATTTCTTAAAATGGTGGTTGAGTCGGGATACAGTTCTTACATGTACAACCAGAATATTTATGACGTGGTGCATAAGCATGAGCAGGTAGTTTCACTGGCACTGGCACTCAGTGAAATGGTGCTGAAAGGCAGCGGCGCATGGCGTGTTCATGGTGGCGGGTTCGGCGGAACCATTCAGGCATTTGTTCCACAGGATAAACTCAGTGAATATGTAAATGCACTGGAGCATGTTTACGGAAAAGGATCCTGCCATAAGTTGTTTATCCGGAATCAGGGGTCTGTTAAACTGGATCTGTAAAAAGCTTCATTCTGAAAGCTTTTTCGGAAAAAATATTTTAATACATTTGCTGTAAGCTAAAAAAAATCAAAAAAATTTGTTTCGATTAAATTATAACACAAAAAATAAAAGAAGTATTTAATCAATTTAAATTCATTTAATCATGAACAAAAACAAAAGTTATGTAGTGCCAATAATTATGATGATCCTGCTGTTTGGTATGATCTCATTTATTACCAATTTGGCAGCACCGATGGGAATTGTACTTAAAAACCAGTTCAATGTTTCTAACTCACTGGGTATGCTTGGTAACCTGGCCAATTTTATTGCCTATGCAGTTATCGGTATCCCCGGAGGTATTCTCCTTCAGAAAGTTGGATATAAGAAAACCGCATTGATTGCAGTGGCTGTTGGATTTGTTGGCGTGGGAATACAGTATCTCTCAGGTCATGCCGAAAGTTTTGGAGTTTATTTACTGGGTGCCTTCGTTGCCGGTTTCTCCATGTGTTTGTTAAACATTGTGGTAAACCCAATGCTGAATACACTCGGTGGAGAAGGTAACAAAGGAAATCAGCTCATCCAGGTTGGTGGTTCGTTCAATTCTGTTATGGCCACTTTTACTCCTGTTTTTGTGGGTATTCTTATTGGGGAGGCAACAAAAGCCAATATCAGGGACGTATTTCCTATTCTTTATATCGCTTTAGGAGTATTTGCACTGGTATTTTTTATTCTTTTAGTTACCAGAATTCCCGAACCTCATGCTGATCAACCAAAAGAACCACTGGGACGCATGATGTCCGGAGCGTTAACATTCCGCCACTTTGTTTTGGGAGCCATTGCTATTTTTGTATATGTTGGTGTTGAAGTTGGTACACCTGGAATGGCAAACCTGTATATGACCACACCTACAGTGGAACAATCTCAGGAAATTATTGATGAGTATCAAAAGCAACAAGCCGATGCGGCTTATCTTCAGGAACTTAAGTCGATGGACGAGCAAAATGTTGAAGATAAAAGTTACAGGGATTTGGTAATTAGTGATATGGCCTACGAAAGTGCCCTGAAAATTGTTGAAGGAAGGGACACTCCCGGTCTGGGAATTGGAGCAGGTATTGCAGGTGGAGTGGTCGGCATGTACTGGCTGCTCATGCTTGTTGGCCGCTTATTTGGGGCTTCGTTCGGAGATAAAATTGCCAGCAAAAAAATGTTAAGTACAGCTTCATTTGTGGGCTTGGTTCTGGTGCTGTTATCCATATTCTGGCCTGCAAAAACCATTATTTCTATGCCGACTTTTAATGTTGTAGGCGGTTCAATTCAATTTGGAATGATGCCGGTGCCTATTAAGTTCTTCTTCATTGCCCTGGTCGGTTTGTGTACTTCAATTATGTGGGGAAGTATTTACAACCTGGCAGTTGAAGGATTGGGTAAATACCTTGCTGCTGCTTCCGGTATTTTCATGGTACTGGTTGCAGGTGGTGGAATTCTTCCGTTGGTACAGGGCTGGGTTGCCGATGTTGCCAATTACGAAGTTAGCTACTGGATAATTGTTGCCGGTTTGGCTTACCTGTTGTTTTATGGTGCTGTTGGAAGTAAAGTCACCAAAAGAGATAATAGTTTAAAACTTGACGGAATGGCTGAATAATCAGATATAGAAAAGAATTAATTCGGAATTACAAAAGAAAGGGCTGCCAACCGGCAGCCCTTTCTATATGGGTTTTATTGCAGTTTCTTGTATTTAAACCGCTTGGGAACAGAATCTCCCAATCGTTTCTTCCGGTTCTCTTCATATTCCGAGAATGAACCTTCAAAATAGTATGCTTTTGCTTCTCCTTCAAAAGAGAGGATGTGTGTGGCGATGCGGTCGAGGAACCAGCGGTCGTGAGAAATAACTACGGCACAGCCGGCGAAGTTATCCAGTCCTTCTTCCAGTGCCCGCAGGGTGTTAACATCAATATCGTTGGTTGGTTCGTCGAGCAGCAGCACATTGCCCTCGGCTTTCAGCGCCAGCGCCAGGTGCAGCCGGTTGCGCTCGCCACCGGAAAGCACGCCGCATTTTTTCTCCTGGTCGGCACCGGTAAAATTGAAACGCGCCACGTAAGCCCGCGCGTTTACCTGGCGGTTGCCCAGAGTAATTGTTTCTGTTCCGCCCGAAATGACTTTAAACACCGATTTTTCAGGGTCGATGGCTTCATGGGTTTGATCCACGTAACTGATTTTTACGGTATCGCCAATTTCAATGGTGCCCGAGTCGGGCTGAAGTTGTTCGATAATGAGTTTGAAAAGCGTGGTTTTACCCACACCGTTTGGCCCAATTACCCCGATAATGCCTGAACGCGGCAGTTTAAAACTTAAATCTTCGAAAAGAAGCCGGTCGTCAAATCCTTTGGAAACGTTTTCCATTTCAATTACTTTGTCGCCAAGTCGCGGACCGTTTGGAATGAATATTTCCAGTTTTTCTTCCTTCTGTTTTTCATCTTCGTTCAGCATTTTATCGTAGGCGTTTAAACGGGCTTTTGATTTGGCGTGCCGGGCTTTTGGTGCCATGCGTACCCATTCCAGCTCGCGTTCCAGTGTTTTTTTGCGTTTCTGGCTGCCTTTTTCCTCCAGCTCCAGGCGTTTGGCTTTTTGTTCGAGCCACGAGGTGTAATTGCCTTTCCAGGGGATGCCTTGGCCGCGGTCGAGTTCGAGTATCCAGCCGGCGACATTGTCGAGGAAATACCGGTCGTGCGTAATGCAGATAACCGTTCCTTTGTATTGCTTCAGGTGCATTTCGAGCCAGAGAATACTTTCTGCATCGAGGTGGTTGGTTGGTTCGTCGAGCAGCAGAATATCGGGCTCCTGCAGCAACAACCGGCACAAAGCCACACGGCGCCGCTCACCGCCTGAAAGTTCACTTACCGGCTGATTATCGGGAGGGCACTGCAGGGCATCCATCGCCCGTTCGAGGCGGCTGTCAAGGTTCCAGGCATCCATCTGGTCGATTTTTTCCTGCAGTTTTTCCTGCTCTTTCATCAGCCTGTCCATTTCATCGGGGTTTTCATAGACTTCGGGCAACCCGAATTTATGATTGATTTCCTCGTAAGTATTCAGCACATCTACCACTTCTTTTGCGCCTTCTTTTACCACCTCAATTACCGTTTTGTTTTCGTCGAGCTGAGGTTCCTGTTCCAGCAGGCCAACCGAGTAGCCGGGGGCAAAAACAAGTTCTCCGTTGAAATTTTTATCTTCCCCGGCAATAATTCTCAAGAGGGTTGATTTTCCTGACCCGTTCAGGCCGATAATGCCGATTTTTGCCCCCAGAAAAAAGGACAGCGAAATGTCTTTGATGATTGTTTTATTGCTCTGTGGATAAGTCTTGCTTACCTTATACATCGAAAAAATTATCTTCTTGTCGTCACTCATTTTTATCAAATTTTAATTTAAGGCAAAAGTAGAAAAAGAAAGGGTATTAAAGGATTCGATTAGGTTGAATAAAGTTGGGAAAATCACTTTCAAAGTTTCTCCACTTCCTCCTCGTAATCGAGCTGAAGGTCTTCGTGCATCATCGAAAGGGCTTTTTTGATGCGTTCCACCTGGCGGGCGTGCATATTCTGAATTACACGGCTGGAGCGCCGTTGCAGACCTGATTCTTTTAATCTTTGGCAGAAATAAACGAGCAGCTCAACTTCGGTTTGTTTTGAGCCCGAAAAACGAATGTACTTGCGTGTGGTGCGCAACACTTTTCTAAGTGTTTTTTTGGCGAGGTAAAAACTGCTGCGGTTCAGGTGGGTGAATTGCTCGTCGATTTCTTCCTTTACTTCACGAATAAAATGTTGCTCGTTGAACGACTCAAACAGCAGGTAGCTCAACAGTTCCTTATTCTCCTTTTTGTATTTGGCCAGCCGGATGCAAATATCCTGAAGCTGTTGCGGGGATAAGGTTTTAAGTTCTTTTTTAATAATTCTTACTGAAGCTGTGTCCATGTTGGTGAAACGTTTACGGGCTGGTGAAAATTCCTCCGAAAAAAAGGTAAAAATCTGTTGTGAAAATTAACTGAATGCAATAACGGAGAAAATCAGCTTTGCTGGCTAACCGGAAAGAAAGGCATTAATCTTTTTCAGCAATTCTTCTTTTTTAATTGGTTTGGTCACATAATCGTCACAACCGGCTTCAATTGCCTTTTGATTGTCGCCCGAAAGTGCATAAGCTGTTTGCGCGATAATGGGAATATCGGGGTGAGATTTTTTGATCATGCGGGTTGCTTCATATCCGTCCATTACAGGCATTTTTAAATCCATTAAAATGAGCGAAATATCGGGATTTTCTTCAAGCAGTTCAATGGTTTGTTTCCCATTTGCTGCACGTAATAATTTGTAGTTTTCTTTTGATAAATAGGCTTTTAGCAACATGAAACTGGTTTCGTCGTCTTCAGCTATAAGTAAAACAGGTTGGTTTGAATAAAGGCTTTTTTCATTCATAAACTTGATTTTTCTGAATGCCTAAAAGTATTAATTTCATTGAATAAAGGAAAGAAATTACCTTTATTAATTTTTCAGGTTTTCAGCAGCTTCTTGTAGATGTCAAAATTTTCATCATCGAATACGCAGAATGTAACTTCTTCAATTTCCGGGTGTTCAATCAGAAAAGCAGAAACCTCGTGTATGGCAATTTGCGCTGCCTGATGTTTTGGATAGCCGTAAACGCCAGTGCTAATATTGGGAAAAGCAATGGTTTTTACCTCGTTCCCGAGTGCAACTTCAAGGCTTCGCCGGTAGCAGGAGGCCAGTTTTTCAGGTTCATTTTTACTGCCGTCTTTCCAAACCGGTCCAACCGTGTGGATAACATATTTGGCCGGGAGTTTATAGCCTTTTGTAATTTTTGCATCGCCGGTATCGCAACCGTTCAACGTGCGGCACTCTTCCAGCAACTCTTTCCCGGCTGCACGGTGGATGGCCCCGTCAACACCCCCGCCTCCCAGTAATGTAGAGTTTGCAGCATTTACAATTGCGTCAACTTTTAATTTTGTAATATCTCCTTTGTGAAGTTTTACCTGTTGCATAATATTAACTTTTCGGGTTTTAAACAGTTAAAATTAAAAAACCATTACCCTTCAGCCAACGAATTCAACTATTTTTTACCGGCCCTTTTTAAGGTGTGTGACATTAGTCGTAGCCAAATGCAAAATATATTCTTTCCTTTGCCCTGTAAATGAAGTTTTTCTTTACATTCCGGGACTTTCCAAATGAGCATAGTTTAATCATTTCAATTTATTCTAAGTACCATAATTATTATTGATTGGACCGGAAGAACTTCGAAATAAGTAAGTTGTTTAAAAATAAATATCATGAAAGAATTAATTCAAAATAAGAAACTGGCAATTGCCTTTGCGCTAGTTGGCGCATTGGGCGGATTTTTGTACTGGAAATTTATTGGATGCACCAGCGGCACCTGCCCAATTCAATCAGTTTGGTACTGGACCACTTTGTGGGGAGCCGCTGTTGGCTATCTGGTGGGCGATTTCATTAATGATTTCGTTCAGAAACGAAAAAAGAAATCGGAAGGAGAAAAGTGAACCAACGTTTTTTGCATATCATTAAGTCGCGCAAGCCGGTCCTGGTCGATTTTTATGCCGACTGGTGCGGGCCTTGCAAAGAAATACCGCCTGTTTTAAAGAAAGTAAAGCAGGAATTGAAAGATGTGCGAATTATAAAGGTAAATGTGGATAGAAACCCGTTTATCGCCAGCCGTTACAAGGTTAATCGGCTGCCTACGCTCATTGTGTTTAAAGAGGGTGAACCCATCTGGACGCACGAAGGTATTTTTTGCCCGGAAAAGCTAAAAACGATACTGCAAAGCAAAATGTAAAGTTCCCGCATATTCAGTATATCTATAATTTAATGGGCGTGAAAAACCGGGTGAAAAATGTCCATTTACCCGATGAAGGGCATGGTTATGAACTGCCCAAGCGAAAAGCGGTATATCCTTTCCTTGCTGAACATCTTGGGTTGAATTATGAATGCTCTCATTTCGTTTACATTTTTTAATTTGAGGGGAAAAGTTACAAAAAATTGGCATAGAAAACTAACTTTGTTCACTTGGACAGTAAGGATAAAAACATGGCAAACGACTGGAAAGAAAAACTGGGCGTGGTGTATTCCACCAATCCCGATTTCGATTATGAAAAAGAGAGTGAACCGGAGCAGGAAACCTTGCCGCCGCAGCAACAAAACCTGAAAGTGAGCATCGATCGCAAAAAGCGGAAAGGTAAAAGCGTAACACTCGTAACCGGTTTTGTTGGAAGTGGAGAAGATTTGAAAGAGTTGGGAAAAATGCTGAAAACAAAATGCGGGGTAGGGGGAACTGTAAAAGATGGAGAAATTATGATTCAGGGCGAATTTCGCGAACGTGTGATGGAGTTGCTGGCAGCGGAAGGGTATAAAGTGAAAAAGTCGGGAGGATAGGGAAGTTGGCAGTGATCAGTCGCAGTGATCAGTCGCAGTCGCAATTTTAAGTTCAATGAAATTTTTACGTTTGTCAGCTAAAATTCAATGAAATAACATGAAAAAAGCAGTATTGATTCTCGGCCTGTTATCGTTTTTTATTGCCGGGTACGCGCAAAATGAAGTGTACATGTTTTCCTTTTTCCAGGGAAACGGCGAAGATGGTTTGCACCTGGCTTACAGCTTCGACGGGCTGACCTGGGAGCCGCTGAATAACAACGAGTCGTTTTTAACACCGCAGGTGGGCAACGACAAACTCATGCGCGACCCGTGCATCATTTCCGGTCCCGATGGTAAATACCACATGGTGTGGACCGTGAGCTGGAACGAAAAAGGAATTGGGTACGCCAGTTCCGAAGATTTAATAAACTGGTCGGAGCAAAAATACATTCCGGTGATGGAGCACGAACCCACGGCCCGCAACTGCTGGGCACCGGAGGTGTTCTACGATGAGGCATCGGAGCAGTACATCATTTTCTGGTCCACCACCATTCCAGGTAGATTTCCGGAAAGTGCATCCACCGGCGACGACAGTTACAATCATCGCATGTATTATGTAACCACACAAGATTTTGAAACCTTCAGCGAAACACAACTGTTTTACGACCCGGGTTTTAATGTAATTGACGGCACGCTGGTGAAGGAAGACGGGAAATACATTCTTTTCCTGAAAGACGAAACACGGCACCCGGCCGAGAAAAATATTCGCGTGGCCACCAGCGACCGACTTACCGAAGGCTACAGCAAAGCTTCGGAGCCCATTACAGGCGATTACTGGGCCGAAGGACCCACCCCGGTGAAAATTGGCGAGCACTGGGTGGTGTTTTTTGATAAATATATCGACCACAATATGGGTGCAGTGCGCTCGTCCGACCTCGAAAACTGGGAAGACATTTCCGGCCAGATAAACTTCCCGGAAGGAACCCGGCACGGAACGGTGTTTAAGGTGCCGAAAGATTTACTGGATAAGCTTTTGGAAGTAACTCCTTAGTCATAGCCTCACTTTGAGTGAGACTATGACAGTGTAAAAAAGGAAAACTTGAAATCAATTCATTAAAATAAAAATACATTGGCAGAAATAGGAAAAATAAATACCCTGAACGTAGTTCGGGAAACGGAGAACGGGGTTTACCTCGATGGCGAAAATCTGGGTGAAATTTTAATGCCCCGCAAGTTTGTAACCGATGAGGTAAAAGCCAGTCAGCAGGCTACGGTGTTCATCTATTCCGATTCGGAAGACCGGCTGGTGGCAACCACCGAAAATCCGCTGGCAATGGTGGGCGAATTTGCCTTTCTGAAAGTGATTGAGACCAACCGGTTCGGGGCTTTTCTCGACTGGGGCCTGCCCAAAGATTTGCTGGTGCCCATGAGCGAACAAAAAGCAAAAATGACGGAAGGCAAAACATACCTGGTTCATGTTTTTTTGGATGAAAAAACCAACCGGGTTGCAGCATCCGCCAAAATCGATAAGTTTCTGGACACTGTTCCTCCCGATTATGAACGAGGAGAAAAAGTTGACCTGCTCATTGCCGAAGAAACGGAAATCGGTTACAAAGCCATTGTGAATCACCAGCACTGGGGAATTTTGTATCAAAATCAGGTTTTCAGACCGCTTTCGCCCGGTGAAAACCTGGAGGGTTTTATCAATAAAATCAGGGATGACGATAAAATAGATTTATTGCTGGAAAAACCGGGTTACGGAAAAATAGACCCTATTTCTCAGAAACTTTTGGAAACGTTGCAGGAGAATAACGGCTTCCTTGCGTTAAATGACAAAACTTCTCCTGAAATAATCCAGGCTTTGTTGGGAATTAGTAAAAAGAATTTCAAAAAGGCAGTTGGCAATCTTTATAAGAAAAAACTTATCGAGTTTAAATCGGATGGGATTAAGTTGATCGGATGATTAACTTCATAGTTTTAACTCCATTCTCAAATTATAAATAATATTTACAAAGTGCCTAATTCAAAAATGATAATTGCAGATTTTGCTTACTGCCACTTCCTACACCACCCCCGGCAAACTTATCCCTTTAATTTTCCGGTACAAATCGAGGGCAAAAACATCGGTCATTCCCGAGATGAAATCCACGGCCGATTGAATTTTGTGGTACAGGCTGTCGCTTTGCGGACGATACTGTGCAGGCAGCAACGACAGGATTTTTTTGTTGTACCTGTCCTCCGGATGAATGACTGCCCCAACGAACTCATCCAGCAAGGTGCCGATAATTTTATACCCGGCAATTTCAATTTCAACCACGGTGCGGTGGGCATACACTTCTGAAAAAGAAACCGCCTTTACCTGTTTCATGGCCGCTGCCTGCCGGTTTTGCAACGAACCCACCAGGCTTTTCGAAAAACTTCCGGTTAAAATGGTGTCGTAGTTTTCTTCAAAAATCCGCATGCTTTCGTGAATCAGCTTGCCAATAACACCGGCGCGCAGGAAGCTGATTTGCTCGTTTTGGTCAGCAACTTTCTGCAACGTATTTTCAATTCTTTGCAACGTATTTTGGTCTTCGGCAGGATCATAAAAATTCAGAAATAACTCTTTTACACGCTCATATTTCAGAGTTCCCAGTTTGAAGGCATCTTCCAAATCCATAACCTGGTAACAAATATCATCGGCCGCTTCCACGAGGTAAACCAGCGGATAGCGCTGAAAAGAAAGTTCTCCTTCTGCTTTTTCCGGGACCTGCAGCTCTGTGGCAATCTTTTGAAATTGATCTTTTTCCGACTGAAAAAAGCCGAATTTCTGTTTGGTGGCCAGCGGCGATTCAAACGGGTATTTTACGATGCTGGCCAATGTGGGATATGTGAGTGCAAAACCGCCGGGCCGTTTCCCTGCAAACTGGTGGGTAAGCAACCGAAAAGCATTGGCATTCCCGTCGAACCGGATAAAATCGCTCCATTCACCCGGGGAAAGCTGATGTTGAAATTCTTTTCCCGCCCCGTTTTGAAAGAAGTTGGAAATGGCCGATTCGCCCGAGTGGCCAAATGGCGGATTGCCCAAATCGTGGGCCAGGCACGCTGCCGAAACAATGGTGCCAATTTCAGGCGCAAGTATATTTTCCGGGTTTTCTGCTGTCACTTTTTCTGAAAGTAAATTCCCCAGCGAGCGCCCCACACTGGCCACTTCCAGGCTGTGCGTGAGCCGGTTGTGCACAAAAATATGTTCGGGCAGCGGAAAAACCTGCGTTTTATTCTGCATCCTGCGGAAAGGCGACGAAAATATTATGCGGTCGTAATCGCGCTGAAACTGCGTGCGATCTTCTGGTCGCGAAGAAGTTTTCCACTCTTCCATTCCTAACCGCTTTGTTGAAAGTAATTGATTCCAGTTCATAATTTTTTAATCATCAAAAAACAATTTACAAAATCCAAATAATCGCCAAAAAACAAATAATTATCAAACCTCAAAATTCAATTTTCGAAACAATATTCACGGAACAATCTGGAATTTGAGACGTTGAACATTGAAATTTAATTGATATTTGAAATTTGTTTTTTGAAATTTCACAATGTATATGTCGAATATTTTTTTACCTGCCGGGCCAGTTCACGCGCCCGCTTATCTGTAACTTGATCGAGTTTTTTCCAGAATTTCTCGCTGTGGTTTTTTATTTCGGTATGCACCAACTCGTGCAGCAAAATGTAGTCGATGAGTTCATCGGGGAGTTTCATCATTTGCAGGTTGAGGCTGATGTTGTTGCGCGACGAACAGCTTCCCCAGTTGCGTTTGTTATTACGAACAGTAACCTTATTGTAGCTGAACCCGTTCTTTTGTGCCAGTTCTTTCAAACGCGAAGGCAGCATCAGATGTGCTTCAACCCGGTAAACCTGAGTTAGTATTTGCTCAATGGCCATTCGTGCATGTTCCGACTGAAAGTCCTGAATGGAAATAATTACATCGTCATTTTGCACATCAACTTTACCTGTTTCGTGCCCTTTTTTCAAAAAAACCGAATGCTTTTTTGTTTTCATGAAAAAACCTTCGCTAAACGTTTTTTGCTGAGCAGAAACGTTCTCCTGCTGCTTTCGAATCCATACCTCATTTTGTTCCAGAAAAGAAAGTACCTCTTTTTCTGACACAAAAAAAGGAAATGAAACCAGCACCGATTTATCAGGTTTCACACTGATTTTCAGTTTTTTTGACCTTCGGTTCCGAAAAAAAGTGACCGGACCTATGCTTTTAAAGTGAACTACTTTGTTTGGCATTCGTTTCTATTAAAAATTAAATCAAAGATACCATATTATGGAACAGAACAAAAAATCAGAAGTGTTTACTAACCTCACCAAACACGTTACCATTGTTGCTGTTGAAGATAAAGTACTGCCCGGCAGCCTTGTTTTTGAAGCTCAAAACCAGTTCCCCGGTTATTATCACGAAACACCTACCAATCCTGAACCGGTTTACATTTACCTTGTGCTCGACAGGCAATACCCGCTGGAAGAAGTGCTGCGCGCCACGCAAAATATCGAAAAAGAGTATAAATGGGAGTTTGATTCAGGAAAAGGATACATGCGCATTGGTTCGCAGTTTCTGAATGTTATTCGTGTCCGCCACCTTCCCGAGCTCGACCTGGTGGAAAAAATACAGGAAGCCTACCAAAAGCAGGGGATTCATTTTTTAATGAATAAAAAACTGCAAGGGAAACTGGAAGCTGAAGTGAAAATTGTAAAGTTTTTGATGCTCGAAAAATTGGGCGAAGGTGTTTACATCGAATCAAAAGATGACAATTTTGGGTATATTGAAATACCAAAATACCTTCCGCACGATGCTTTTATAAAAGTTACAATGGATGTAAAATACAACTGGAGCGGCCACGAATTTGATGCAGCCTCGTGTTCGTTTTACAAAGACGGTAAACTCTATGAATTGGTACGCATTCTTTCCAACAAAATAGATGCTGATTATTTACTGAAAATAAGAAAACTATACCTGGAAAAAATCAGATAATTACTTTCCTGCTTACCCTGAACATTTTATTGCCTGCACAACCAAACATTTCATCTGATGTTGGTATTGAAATATAGAAGATTTTTCTATTTTTGCCTCTCGCGAATTGCAAGTCTGTAATATAAATAATCCATCAGTTTTTGTTACCTTTATGTTTTACCAAAACCAACTAAATTAAAATGGGAAGCCAAAAAAAAATCAAAGTTTTCCTGCTTGTTGCATTAGCCCTTATTGCATTAGCAGCAATAGCTTACTACTCACGACTGTTTGTACCCAACACCGTAAAACCAGGCAGCTTCACCACCGAAATTGTTGATCGCGGTCAGGTTATTTCAGCAACCGACGCTACCGGGATTGTTGAATCGGAGAATGAAGTTTTGGTCTTAAGCCCCGGCCCCGGCATAATTCAGTCCATTCAGGCAGAGCCCGGAAGCCGTGTAAAAAAAGGAGATCTTATTCTGCAACTCAACACCGATGCGGTAAGAGATCAAATCGAAAACATTAAAGACCAGCTGGAAGTAAGAAGAAACAGCCTGAAACGAACCAGGTTAAACGCGCAAAGCACGCGGCTCGATTTAGAATATAACGAAGAAGTTAAAAAGTTAAGAATTGCCAATTTGGAATCGCAACTGGCCGATCAGAAACAACTGCTTGAAGTGGGCGGTATTTCGCCTGCCCGGCTCAACCAGACCAAACAGGAAATTACACTGGCTGAAAAAGATCTGAAAACTTTGGTGGAAAAGAATTCCATCCGGTTACAGCAGCTGGAAGCTGAAGAACAGGGCCTTCTGTTACAAATAGGAATGCAGGAAAAAACCCTGGAAGAGAAAGAGAACCTGCTGGAAAAAATGAGCATCAGGGCACCTTCTGACGGCATAATTCTTACCATAAACGGACAAGAAGGAGAAAAAGTAGGAACCGACAACCTGCTGGTGCGTTTATCTGATCTTTCTTCATTTAAAGTAAGCGGCTCGGTTGAAGAACAACATGCCAAGCAGCTAAAAACCGGGAACCAGGTAATTGTTATGGTTGACGGTGAACAACTAAAAGGAACTGTTGGGAATATTACTCCGCGCGTGGAAAACAATAAAGTTCAGTTCAATGTACATCTCCAACAAAGCAGCCATCCAAAACTTATTGCCAACCAGCAGGTACAAATCCAAATAATTAACAGCCTGAAGAACAACACCCTAAGAATTAAAAAAATCCCGGATTTTGAGAACAGCAAAAAACAGAAGAAATTTGTAATTGAAGGAGGAAAGGCCATTCAGAAAGAATTTACTTTGGGCATCATTGGCAACGAATACTGTGAAATTCTGTCGGGATTGAACGAAGGAGATATTGTTGTAACCGAAGGCCTGAATGCGTTCAGGCACATGAATGAAATAGAAATTCAAAAGTAAACCCGAGAAATGAGAACGTTTTATTTACTGATAATAACGGGTTTAATATTTTTCACAAACCCGGTTTTCGCTCAAGTTGACAACACCAGAGATAGTTTGACATTAGAAGACGTAATTGATTTGGCGCTTACCCACTCCCCCACCTCTAAATACGTTCAAAACCAAAATGTTAACTACTTTTGGCGCTACCGGAATTTTAAAACACGTTTCAGGCCACAGTTAACACTGTCGGGTGATTTGCCCAATTACACGCACACTACCCAGCCCATTACCCAACCCGACGGGAGTATCGAGTTCAAACAGGTTTCCAATCTTGCGGCTTCGGCCAACCTCTCGCTAAGCCAGTCCATTCCGCAGTTGGGAACAACCATTTGGGCAAGTACTTCGGCTCATGGTATCCAAAACTTAAATAAAAATGAAATCGGATTTTCAGGCACTCCTTTTGTAATCGGTTTTAGCCAGCCCCTGTTTGCCTACAACTGGATGAAATGGTACCGGAAAACCGAACCCATGATTTACGATGAAGCCCAGAAACGTTACGTTCAGCAAATTGAGGAAATTGCCCTGAATACCACCTACCGCTTTTTTAATTACCTGATGGTTCAAACCAATTATAAGCTGGCCGAAAACAATTTGAAAAACAGCCAGGATAACCTCCGGATTTCACAAACGAAAAAGGAGCTGGGGCAAATTTCAGACAATGATTTTTCGCGAATCGAACTCTCGGTGTTAAATGCCCAGAAGGCACTGAACCAGGCCAGCATGGATCTGAAAAATACTGATTTTGAGCTGAAAAGATATGTTGGCCTTGAACAATCAATGGAAATCGATCTGGAAATTCCACTGAACATCCGCTTTTTTGACATTGACGTGGACAGGGCGGTTCAAAAAGCAAGAGAAAACCGCCAGGAAACAACACTCTACCAGCGCCGCTTAATTAATGCAGACCGCGAACTGGCCGAGGCAAAAAACAGCACAGGCCTGAGCACCACCCTGCGCGGAAGTTTCGGGTTATCGAACAGTGCCGAAACTTTTGCAGGCATTTACGACCAACCCGAACGCGACCGGATGTTGCGAATTTCGTTAAGCATCCCCATTCTCGACTGGGGACGCTCGGCTTCAACTGTAAAACTGGCCGAGTCGGAAAGAGAACTCACCATTTACAACGTGAATAAAGACATTGAAGAATTTGACCGCTCGGTGATTGTGCAGGTTGAGCAGTTCGGCCTTTTGCAAGACCAGTTAAGAACAGCCACTGAAGCTGATAAAGTGGCAGAGAACGGGTACCAGATTGCACTCCGCAAATTCCAGAACGGAGAACTCAGTATTACCGATTTGAATATTGCCCTGCAGGAACGCGAGCAGGCAAAACGCGATTATATTCGTTCCATCCAAAGTTACTGGGTGGCCTATTACCGGCTCAGGGTGCTTACCCTTTTCGATTTTGAAAAAGGACACAATATTACCTACGGAAACGAAATGCTTGAAGACCAAAATGTGGGAGGGCTGTTTTTCTGAAGTTTCAATTTTTTACAAATGAGAATGTACTAATTTATCCCGTTTAATGTATAAATACCACCTGCAAAACATCCACCCCGGCTACCAGGTATTCAACTACATCGACAAACCAGACCTCAACATGAATGAACATACGAGGGTTTTTCTTGCTAATAATTTTATATTTTGAAAAAAAACTAAAAATTCACATAATTTATGAAAATCATTTCTGTAGTGGGCGCTCGCCCAAATTTTATGAAAATTGCGCCATTCATAAACGCCATTCACGAGGTGAATACCAATTTCTCTCCTCCTGAAGGGGGAGATGCCAGGGTAAGGCCCGTGCGTTGGCCGGAAAAGGGGGCATAAACCCAAAAAATCCGCTTTTTTTCCCATAAAATAAAAAATAACTTATAATTTCCCCAATAAACAGAATATTCCACTTTCTCTCTCCCATAGGAGAGATGGTTTGTGTAAGGCAAGTGGGTGGGTGGACCAGAGGGGTTGGGGGAATACGGCAGCAGAGTAAGGAAAGTGTAAGGGTGATGCCGAAAGGGGTATCGGAGAGATGTCCTGTTCAGTGACACCCAACCTTCAGGATCCGCCAGCCGGCGGAAAACTGAAAGTTGAAGGTGGGAATCCCGATATTCATCGGGGCATAGGGAATGTGGGCGGAATGGACAGAGAGGTTTTAGGGGGAAATGCCGACGTAAGGATTGTGGGCTGGAAGGCAAAGGGATCGCGCAAGGGGGACGAGACCATTTTAATGGTCGGAGGGGGTAACTAAATCTGCAGCGCAGATTCCAAACCGATGGCATCGCTCCCCGCGACACTGTCGGGATTTACCGCACCTCCAACGATTTTTTTTGGATTTCACTCCTTGGGGCCGGGGTAAAACAGATAGAATTTTTAACCATAAAGAAATGTGTCAAATTAGAATGATTAAATATTTCCTTTTCATTGCGTTGCCCATCAGCTTTTTTGCGGCAAACGCCCAGTCACCTGTGAATGGGACTGTGGAAAACAGCACGCTGACAGCAACCGGTGATGCCATGCCGCTTTGGCTTTCCGCCAACCGGAACGGGAAAATTGCTCCCACCGGTTCATTTTGGAATATCTCGGAACTGAGCATCGGGCAGAATGGCGACTCCAACTCCTCCTCTTCTTTTTCTTATAACTGGGGAGGCAACTACGTGGTGGCATTGGGTGAATCCGGCTTTCACCACCATCTCAACCAGTTGTTTGCCGGCATTTCGCTGAACAACTGGGCGTTAACAGTCGGTGCTTTTCGCGATCCGCTTCGTTATGCCGGGCTGTCCACCACCAACGGCAACCTGGCCCGCAGCCGCAACGCGCGTCCGTACCCCAAAGTCCGCCTGTCAACCGCAGCCTGGAAACCGGTGCCGTTCACCAATAACCACCTCCATTTTAAGGCCGAATACGACGAAGGCCTCCTGAACGACGACCGTTACGTGGGCAACGCCCGGATACATCATAAGTCGCTCTATTTTAGGGTGCAGCCTGCGCCGTCGTGGGAGGTTACGGCCGGACTGGAGCACCATGTAATGTGGAGCGGCACCTCCCGTAACGAGGAAATCGGTGAACTGCCCCGCGATTTGAAAGCATACCTGCGGTATATAACCGGGTCGTCGGGGAACGAAGAGTTTCCGTTGACTGACCGCCTCAACAAGGCCGGCAACCAGCTGGGAACCTACCAGTTGGAAGTGCAAAAACATTTTGCTAAAACGGAATTCACCTTTTACCTGAGCCATCCGTTCGAGGATTTATCGGGCATGTACTGGCGCAACTGGCCCGATAACCTGCTGGGAATTCATGCGCGTTTCAACAGCAATAAACCGAAAGGGAAACAGTGGATAACCGATGTGGTGTATGAATTCACCAATACCCGCCAGCAAAGTATCCGCGACTCGTTGTATGAATGGAACGAAACGACCGGCAAATGGGCACGGCAGGAACCGGACAACTATTTCAATCACGGTATTTATAAGAGCGGTATGACCTACCACCGGCAGGTAATGGGTTCCCCGTTGTTTTTCCCGGTGACCCTCGGCGAGGACGGACTTCCCGAAGATGAACGGTATGCCCTTGGCTCCAACCGTTTCTTCGCCCACCACGTGGGGGCCAGAGGCTATCTTTTTTCAGAACATCTGAAATGGAAGGGGCTCCTCACCTATATTCGCCATTTGGGCCTGCACGGGAAACCTTTCGACACAACCCGTAACCAGCTTTCCGGACTGCTGGAAATGCACTATGCCAGTCCCCGGTTTCCGGTTGAACTGGGAATTGCCTTAGCCGCCGATGCAGGGAACGTTACCGGTAAAAACGGGGGAATTGAACTCAGCATTGCAAAAAGGTTTTGACTAACCCTGTCATTTATGCCCGGGTATTGGCTAATCAAACGAACCCCCGGGGTTTAGCACCGCTCGCGCCGATTTCAGGCTCCAGGTAAAACAGAGATAATTTGAAAGCTAACTGTGTTCAGTTAGATAGAATTTGCAATCGGTGTGCAATCCAACAAGGATTGAGATACCATATAAAAAACAAACAATTATATCAAAAATTTACACGCCAACGTTAATCGAAGCGACTGTCCATTAAACCAAAAATTCCGCTTTTTCTCTCATAAAATAACTTATAATTTTCCCAATAAACAGAATATTCCTCTTTCTCTCTCCAATGAAAGCGGAATTCCGGAATTGATGTGAATTTAATTTTTGCAAACTCCGGTTGAATTATTGTTGGCATTCAAAAAAGTATAATTTATTTTGTGCGACCGAAGTTGGTGAAACCATGTGCCAGAAATTTTTTTGAAATTTTTCCTTGCCCTCAGCTTACTTTTTACGGGGTGGTTTTCTGTTTCTGCCCAGTCAGACGACCACCTGTATGGTTTTCTGTCTGATTTGCAGGTGACTATTACCTCAATTCGTCAATTCTTTTTTTATTAAACGGCAGGAATCCGCCAGGAGCATAAAAAAAGAGCTGCAAATTATTTTTGCAACTCTTTGATTTATAGTTGTCGGGGTGAGAAGATTTGAACTTCCGACCCCTCGCCCCCCAGACGAGTGCGCTAACCAGACTGCGCCACACCCCGATTTATTTTTCTTCAATTTTTCTTACCAACTCCCGTTTCTTCTGACTTTTAATTTTCTGTTCCAGTTTAATTGCTTCTGAGCGAGAATTCACTTTTTCAAAATAAACAATTTTCCACGGTCTTTTAGTTTTTGTTGAACGATTTCTACCGTCATTATGTCTCTTTAACCTGTTTTCTAAATTAGAAGTCTGCCCAATATAAAAACTGCTGTCTAATTCTGATTCTAATATGTAAACAAAGAACTTCAAAATTAATACTTTAACTTCCGACCCCTCGCCCCCCATACGAGTGCGCTAATCCCGGTTTTCTTAAATCTTTGATTTTTAGAAAACCGAGGGCTCACGAAAAATCACAAAATCAAAGATTTTTATTTTTCGGGGCCAGACTGCCTGCCCGATGAATCGTTCATGCGGGTGCCACACCTCCCGAAAACTTAGGTTTTCGTGGATTCACGGTTAATTTAACCGGAACCGAAAAATTTTGTGCTTGCAAAAATAACCTTTGATTTTTGTTCTGCAAAACTTTTTTACAGTTTGGAGGATAAATTTTTTTAAAGGTTTATAGTTTCGTTCTATCATAAGTTCATTTTTATTGATTGAAATTGTTGCTGTCTGTTGCTAATGTTTTCTATTTTTGCACCATAAAAAATTACAGCTATGTTTAAACCACTTGATGTTAACGAAAACGAGGAAAATAAAACACCCGTCTCAACCGAAGCAGAGCGTGTTAAATGTTTAATTATTGGTTCGGGGCCAGCCGGTTATACAGCGGCAATTTATGCTGCCCGTGCCAACCTGAGCCCGGTTATGTACGAAGGACTTCAACCCGGCGGACAGCTTACTACCACTACTGAAGTGGAAAACTACCCGGGGTATCCTGAAGGGATTACCGGTCCGGTTATGATGGAAGACTTTAAAAAACAGGCTGAACGGTTTGGTGCAGATGTACGGTGGGGACTGGCGACCAAAGCTGAACTTTCAGGCGGTGTGCATAAGGTTTGGATTGATGACAAAAAGTTGATTGAAGCTGAATCATTAATTATTGCCACCGGTGCAACGGCCAAATATCTTGGTTTGGAAGATGAGAAAAAATATGCCGGAGGCGGAGTGTCAGCCTGTGCTACCTGCGATGGTTTCTTCTACCGCGGCAAAGATGTTGCCGTTGTTGGCGGGGGCGATACTGCAGCCGAAGAAGCACTTTATCTGGCAGGATTATGTAATAAAGTTTATATGATTGTCCGGCGCGATGTGTTGCGTGCTTCCAGGGTGATGGCCGAGCGGGTCAAAAAAACACCCAATATTGAAATTTTGTGGAAACACCAGACAAAAGGTCTGTTTGGCGATAATGGTGTAGTTGAAGGTGCTACGCTTGTGAAAAACAAAGGCGAAGTAAACGAGGAAGAAGTGAAAATTAAAATCGATGGATTTTTCCTTGCCATTGGCCATAACCCGAATTCAGATATTTTCAAAGATTATCTCGATACCGATGAGGTAGGGTACATTAAAACCATTCCTGGTACCTCAAAAACCAATATACCGGGAGTATTTGCCTGCGGCGATGTCCAGGATTCAATTTACCGACAGGCGGTTACTGCAGCCGGCTCCGGTTGCATGGCAGCAATGGATTCCGAGAGGTATTTGTCAGAAAAAAATGCATAATTTTATAATATTGAATCAACAAAAAAGGGAGCTGGCAGCTCCCTTTTTTGTTGATTCTTATTTTGAATACTGTTTTTTTACATGTCAACCTCAACTTTGGCAAATTCGTCTTTTGAATATTTACCATCTTCCAGTTTTTTCCGTACTTCTTTAAAAGCTTTTACGGTAAAATTAACATCTTCAAGCGAATGCATGGATGTAGGGATCAAGCGCAACATCAGTTCGCCTTTTGGAATAACCGGATAAGCAACCAGCGAGCAGAAAACGCCATAATTTTCACGCAGATCATACACCAGGTTTGTAGCTTCTTCCACTCCACCTTTCATGTAAACGGGAGTTACCGGAGAGTTGGTTTTTCCCAAATCGAATCCGGCTTCTTTTAATCCTTTTTGAAGCGCATTGGCAACAGTCCATAATTTTTCCCTTAGTTCGGGCATAGAGCGCAGCATGTCGAGTCTTTTCAATGCGCCCATTACCATTGCCATGGGCAACGATTTGGCAAATGTTTGTGAACGCATGTTGTAGCGCAGGTAGTAACACACATCAGTATCGCAGGCAACAAAAGCGCCAATTCCGGCCATCGACTTGGCAAATGTTCCAAAATGGAGATCCACTTTATCGGAAACACCAAAATATTCAGGCGCGCCGGCACCGGTTTTACCCATTACACCAAAACCGTGGGCATCGTCAACCAAAAGCCTGAAGTTGAATTCCTCTTTGAGTGCCGTAATTTCGTCAAGTTTCCCCAGGTCACCGGCCATTCCAAATACACCTTCGGTAACGACAAGTATCCCCCCGCCTTGTTTTGTGGCCAGTTTTGTCGCTCTTTCAAGCTGTTTGCGCAGGTTATCAATATTGTTATGCGGGTAAACAAAACGTTTGCCCATGTGAAGCCTTACTCCGTCGAGGATACAAGCGTGCGATTCTGAATCATAAACAATTACATCATTTCGTCCGCAAACGGCATCAATAATAGAAACCATTCCCTGGTAACCGTAATTCAGCAGAAAGGCATCTTCTTTTCCTACAAAAGATGCCAGTTCTCTTTCCAGCTGCTCGTGTTTCGTTGTTTGTCCTGACATCATACGGGCTCCCATGGGATAAGCCATCCCGTATTTTTCAGCAGCCTCGGCATCTGCCTTTCTAACATCGGGGTGATTGGCCAGGCCCAAATAATTGTTTAAACTCCAGGTGAGTACTTCTTTCCCTCTAAATTTCATGTGGGCACTAATTTCGCCTTCAAGTTTCGGGAACGTAAAATAGCCATGCGTTTTTGTCATGTGCTTACCTAAATCCCCCTGGTTTTCTCTGAACTTTTGAAATATATCCACGGTTTAAAAATTTTAAGATTTTAAAGTGCAAATGTAAACTTTTTTAAAACTTCGGCAAATGTGTTAAATTCTACTAAGCGGTGGCCTTAAATCGGTTATGGATACTTACTTTCACCGCAGTTTTTAAAACGGTTTATTTGTATTATACTTTTAATGAATCGGTTAACGGAGAAACCGGAAAGACGGAAATCTTTAATTTTCATTGTTTTGAAGTTTTATGTATCTAAAAAAAGGTTATTTTTGCGCCATGTTTAAAAAAGTGAGAAATATTAGTTTGGCAGTTATCGCTTTGGTTATTGTGTCGTCGTGCAGCGACTACAACAAAATCCTTAAGAGTACTGACTATGAATTCAAGTACAAGAAGGCTGTTGAATATTACGAAGATGGAGAATACGCCAGGGCAGGTACACTTTTTCAGGAACTTGTGAATATCTACCGCGGGACCAGCCGGGCTGATCAGATATACTACTACTATGCCAAAAGCATGATGGGCCAGAAGGATTATTTGATGGCCAAACATTATTTTCAAACACTGCTGAAAGAATTTCCCGGAAGTGATTTTGCCGAGGAAGCCCAGTATATGGTAGGATATACCTCCTATCTTTTATCGCCCAAGCCACGGCTCGACCAGGAAGTGACACGCGAAGCAATCGATGCACTTCAGCTATACATAAACCTTTACCCGTACAACGAAAAGGTTGACGAGGCCAACAGGCTTATCGACGAATTGCAGAACAAACTGGTTTACAAATCATACCTGAACGCCAAATTGTATTACGATTTTGAAAACTACAAAGCCGCTGTTATTGCGATAGGGAACAGCCTGGAGGAATATCCTTACAGCCAGTACCGCGAAGAATTGAAATTCATGCTTCTTAAATCGAAATACCTGTTGGCCATGAACAGTGTGGAGGAGAAAAAAGAAGAACGACTTTCGGATGCACTCGATGAATATTTCGCTTTTGTGGATGAATTTCCTGAAAGCGAACACCGGAAAGAAGCCGATGGATTTTACGAAGAAGTAGCAGATTTATTGAATTATAACGAAGGACAAACGAATATTAATTAGGAAATGGATTATAAAAAAACAAAAGCAGCCCAAACGACAGTTCCCCGCGATTTGGACCTTTTAACAAAAGAAACCGGGAACATTTACGAAACGGTTATGATTCTGGCCAAACGGGCCAACCAGATTTCTTCTGAACTCAAAGAAGAGTTAAATCAGAAATTGCAGGAGTTTGCATCGTACACCGATAACCTGGAAGAAATTTTTGAAAACCGGGAGCAAATTGAAATTTCAAAATTTTATGAACGTCTTTCAAAGCCTACATTAATCGCTTTTGAAGAGTTGAAAGAAGGACAGATTTACCATCGTAACCCTTCGCGCGAAAGCAAGCAAAAAATTTAACAAACAGCGTCCATGCGGCTCGAAGGTAAAAAAATAATACTGGGAATAACCGGAAGTATAGCTGCCTACAAAGCAGCTTTCCTTTTGAGGCTTTTGGTAAAAGAGGGTGCAGAAGTTCAGGTGGTTATTACACCCGCCGGCAAAGAATTTATTACTCCCGTAACTTTATCGGCACTCTCGGGCAAGCCCGTTATCAGCGAATTTTTTGGCACTGATGATGGCACCTGGCATTCCCACGTTGATTTGGGACTTTGGGCCGATGTCCTGCTGATTGCACCGGCCACCGCCGCAACCATGGGTAAAATGGCATCCGGTATTGCAGATAACATGCTGGTGACTACTTATCTTTCGGCAAAATGCCCGGTTTTTGTAGCGCCCGCCATGGATCTCGACATGTTCAAACATCCGTCAACACAGAAAAATATTTCTGTACTGAACGATTTTGGATGCAGCATTATTGAACCGGGAGAGGGCGAACTGGCCAGTGGCCTCGAAGGAAAAGGCCGCATGGAAGAACCCGAAAATATCCTGGAAACGCTGGTTGATCATTTCAACCAAAAAAAAAACTGCTGAATAAAACATTTCTTGTTTCGGCGGGCCCCACATTCGAAAATATTGATCCCGTAAGGTTTATCGGAAATTATTCGTCGGGCAAAATGGGATATGCCATTGCCGAAGAGCTTGCTGAACAAGGCGCTGAGGTTATTTTGGTTTCGGGTCCGGTTACTGTTTCTACAAGCAAAAAAGGAGTGCGGGTTATTCCGGTAAATTCGGCAAAGGAAATGTACGATGCCTGTGTGCATTATTTTCCGCAAAGCAACGGGGCTGTTATGACAGCTGCAGTGGCCGATTTTACACCCGCAAACCCGGAAACTGTAAAAACAAAACGCGGCCATGAAAACCGGAACCTTGAATTGACACCTACCCGCGATATCGCAGCGGCTTTGGGAAAAATGAAAAAAAGCAACCAGCTGCTGGCAGGATTTGCGCTCGAAACCAACGACGAACTCGAAAATGCAAAAAAGAAACTGGAGCGTAAAAATTTAGATCTCATTGTGCTGAATTCATTGAACGATAAAGGGGCCGGTTTCGGGGGCGATACCAACAAAATTACCATCATCGGTAAAAACAATAATCAACAGCATTTTGAGTTAAAGAGTAAGAAAGAAGTGGCAGCCGACATTGTGGAAATGATGGTCTCACTTCTTCGCTAACGGGTATGTTTTTCCCGTCAAATTTTTATATTTTTATCGTTTTGAAGGAGGTTTTTATGAAGAAAACAATCTTATTATTGGTTGTCCTGTTTTCATCAATAGCGTTGTATGCACAGGAACTTCGCTGCAACGTTACCGTTTCGGCACAACGCATTCAGGGAGCCAATCGTCAGCTTTTCCGTACCATGCAATCTGATATTTACGAGTTCATGAACAACCGGAAATGGACGAATCATACTTTTACCTACGATGAAAAAATCAGGTGCAATATCCTTATCCGCCTCGACGAACAGATATCGGCCGATGAGTTCAAAGGCTCGATACAGGTTCAGTTAACCCGCCCGGTATTCAATTCAAGCTACGAAACCACCGTGCTGAATATTAAAGACAACGATTTTCGCTGTACATACCAGGAGTTTCAGCCGTTAGAATTCAACGAAACATCCAATCGCGATAACCTGACCAATATTCTGGCTTTTTACGCCTATGTAATTCTCGGATTCGATTACGACACGTTTTCGCCCGAAGGTGGAACGCCCTATTTTGAGAAAGCCCAGGCCATTGTGAATAACTCGCAGAACGCGCGTGAGCAGGGTTGGAAAGCTTTTGAAAGTGAAAGAAACCGCTACTGGCTCATAGAAAATGTGCTGAATAAATCCTACTCGGCATTCCGTTCGTGCATGTACACTTACCACCGTCAGGGGCTCGACATTATGGCCGAAAAACCTGAAGAGGGAAGGGCCAATATTGCTCAGTCGTTGCGCGATATTCAAACGGTATTCCGCCGTCGTCCTTCGCTTTACATCCTGCAAATGTTTTTCGATGCCAAAGCCGACGAGCTGGTCAATGTGTTTTCGAAATCATTCCCCGATGAGCGTAACCGCGTGATGGCAATCCTGGAAGAAGTTGATCCGTCCAACGGCAGCAAGTACGAAAAAATTGCCGAAAGCGAAGGATTTTAATCCAGTCTGTTATGCTGACCAAACTGAATGTAAACAATTATGCGCTAATTACCCGCCTGGAAGTTGAATTTCATACCGGGTTAAATTCTGTTACCGGCGAAACAGGTGCCGGGAAATCAATTATTTTGGGAGCGCTCGGGCTGATTTTAGGCAACCGCGCCGATTTGTCGGTGCTGAAAAACAGCGATGAAAAATGCATTGTGGAAGGCACGTTCCGTATCGGACAGTATAAACTGGAATCCTTTTTTGAAAAGTATGACCTGGATTACGACACTGCAACCATCCTGCGGCGCGAAATTACACCTTCAGGGAAATCGCGGGCGTTCATCAACGATACGCCGGTTACCCTGAAAATAATGCGCGAGCTGGGATTGCAGCTTATCGACATTCATTCGCAACACCAAAACCTGGAACTGGGAAATCAAAAATTCCAACTCAACCTGGTAGATACAGTTGCCGGTTCAGGAATAATTTTGGGTGAATACAAAAAACTTTATACCGAATATATTGACCTTCAAAAAGAGCTGAAAGAAGTGGCTGAAAAATCGGAAAAAGCAGCCGCCGATCTCGATTATTTTCAGTTTCAGTTTGATCAGCTCAAAGAGGCCGGATTGCAGCAAAACGAACAAGAAGAGCTGGAAGCTGAATTGGAAAAACTTACCCATGCCGAAGAAATAAAATCTGCTTTTCTTGAAATCCAGCAATTGCTCGACGGAGAGCAGTTTTCGGTCATTCAAAACCTGAAAGATGGTTACAAACGCATTACCGCTATCCAGGATTTTATGAATGAATCGGAAGAGCTAGCCAGGCGGCTGGAAAGTTGTCAGATAGAACTCAAAGATATTCTGGATGAAGCCGAAATGCTTTCCGGAAAAATTGAACACGACCCGGTGCGCATTGAGCAGGTGAACGACAGGTTAAACCTGATTTACAGCCTGGAACAAAAACATCACGTGGCAACGGTGGAAGAACTCCTGGAGTTAAAAAATTCTTTTGAAGAAAAAATTGAGCAGGCCACCGGTTATGAAGATGAAATAAAAAAACTGGAAAATGAACGGGCAGAAACGCGTGCACTGTTGCAGAAAAAAGCTGCTGAACTCAGTGCTACCAGAAAAGGTTCTTTCCGTAAAATTGAATCCTCGGTTTTGGCAGATTTGAAACAACTGGGCATGCCCAAATCGAAATTTACCGTTCAGCACGAAACCCTGCCGGAATTTTCACCTTCGGGTATCGATTCGGTGGCTTTCCACTTTAGCGCCAACACAGATGTTACACCGGCAGAAATTTCCCGAATTGCATCGGGCGGCGAAATGTCCAGATTGATGCTGGCCATTAAAAACCTGTTGCGTACTTCAAAAGCGCTGCCCACCGTTATTTTCGATGAAATCGATTCCGGCGTTTCCGGTGAAATCGCCCTGAAAATGGGAACTATTCTGAAAGCATTTTCTGCTTCAACGCAAATTATAAATATAACTCACCTGCCGCAAATTGCCGCCAAAGGCGATGCCCATTTTGTGGTGTACAAGTACGAGGAAAGCGGGAAAACCTTTACTTCTGTTAAACTACTCGAAGAAAAGGACAGGGTAGAAGAACTGGCCAAAATGGTGGGCGGCGAATCAGTTACAGAATCAACTCTGACAACTGCCAGGGAGCTGCTTGAAAATTAACAAAACTGAAATCAATCTAAACCTGTATATTATGAATTTTGTAAAATCAATCCTTTTTTCTCTTCTTGTTTTGGTGGTTTTTTCCTGCAGTAAGTCAACGGAAGAAAAAGCAAAACAGCCCAATTTTATTGTGTTTATTGCCGACGATGTCGCCTGGAATGACTGTGGCCCTTACGGAAATAACAATATTAAAACGCCCAACATCAATAAGCTGGCGGAGGAAGGCCTTGTTTTCGACAATGCCTTTTTAACTACCAGTTCGTGCAGTCCGAGCCGGTGCAGCATATTAACCGGCCGATATCCCCACAGCACCGGCGCACCAGAATTACACCAACCTTTGCCAGCCGATCAGGTTTTGTTTGCCGGTGAGTTACAAAAAGCCGGGTATTTTACTGCAGTTGCCGGAAAATACCACATTGGGCCGGAAAGGGCGGAGTTCGACAGTATTTATGGTGGTAGTCCGAGTGGTTGCGAAAACTGGGTGCGGGCACTCAAAAACAGACCCGCCGACAAGCCTTTCTTTTTGTGGCTGGCTGCGCTCGATCCGCATCGCGCTTATCAGCCAAATACAATTCCGGAACCCCACAAGCCTGAAAATGTTATTGTTCCGCCTTATCTTCCGGATAACGATTCCACACGAAAAGATTTGGCCTTGTATTACGATGAAATTTCGCGGTTGGACAGTTATCTGGGGAAAGTGATGGCAGAATTAAAAAAACAGGGCGAGGATGAAAATACAGTCGTCATTTACATGAGTGATAACGGACGTCCTTTCCCGCGCGCCAAAACCCGTATGTACGACAGTGGCATAAAAACCCCGTTTATTGTCCGCTGGCCCGCGAACGTAAAACAGGGAAGAACTGATGCGCTGGTTAGCTCTATTGATATTGCCCCCACGTTTTGCGAACTGGCGGGGGCAAATATTTCTGAAACATTCCAGGGATTTTCTTTTGCCCCGGTATTGGAAAACTTTTCGATGGAAACAAGAAGCTACATTGTTGGTGAACATAACTGGCATGATTACCAGTCGCATGAACGCGCAATCAGGAACCACAACTTTTTATACCTCCGCAATGCATTTCCGGAGTTAAATGCATCGCCACCTGCCGATGCAGTGAGGAGCATAACCTACCAGAAAATGATTGAATTGTACGAAGCAGGAGAATTGAATGAGAACCAGCTTGATTGTTTTATTGCTCCCCGGCCCGCTGAAGAACTTTATGATGTGGTAAATGATCCCTGGCAGTTAACAAATCTGGCAGGAGATGAAGAATATGCAGATACATTAAAAGTGATGAGAAAACTGCTTGATGAATGGATTGACAAATTTAATGATTCTATTCCTCAAAATCCCACACCCGATAAATTTGACCGGTGGACAGGGGAGAGGTTGTGATGTAAATAAAATGAATCCTTCAAGCGGCTCCAAACCGCTTGACGGATATAAAGATAGTGCTAAAAATTATTTCACCTCAAAACCTTCCGGCCGTTTCCATTTAACAGGTGCCTGTGGTTCGGGCTGGCGTTCAAATTCATTTTTTTCGAGCATTTTCAATGCCACTTCCACGGCTTTTTCCAATTGAGGATCGTGTCCTTCCAGCACCAGTCTCGGGTGTTGGATTACTTCAATATCCGGGGCAACTCCTTCTCCTTCAACGGCCCATTCGCCGTTAACATCGAAGAATCCGCCGCGGGGTGCCACCATGCGTCCGCCATCGATAAACGGTGGAGTGTCCCAGGTACCAACCAATCCGCCCCAAGTGCGTGTTCCCACCAGCGGGCCTATTTCTTTTGCCCTGAACATGTAGGGCAGCAAATCTCCACCCGAACCGGCACGTTCGTTAATCACCATCACTTTCGGGCCCCAGATTCCGGCCATTGGCGTGGTCCACGGGATATTATCCCCGGCTTTGCTGTTGAAGTAGCCAAGCAGTGTGCGTGCCATTACATCAATCATGTAATCGGCAGCAGAGCCGCCTCCGTTATTGCGTTCGTCGATAACAACTCCTTTTTTATCCTGTTGCGCAAAGTAATACCGGTTAAAATTGGCAAAACCACCTCCGCTGGTGTTGGGAAGATAAACATAGGCCAGTTTTCCATCCGAAAGTTCTTCCACTTTTCTCCGGTTGTTTTCCACCCAGCTTACACCTCTGAGCTGCCCTTCGTTCGCAACTGGTTTTACAGTAATTTCTCGGGCATCTTCAAATGATGGTGAAGAATTTACTTGAATCCGGATGGTTCGCCCGGCTGTTTGCTCGAAAAAGCTGTAAGGATTGGCAGGTGCTTTCAATTCTTTTCCGTTTACAGCCAAAAGATAATCACCTTCCTGAACTTCCATTCCGGGTTGGGCCAGCGGTGCTTCCAGTCCGGGGTTCCAGCTTTCACCGGTATATATTTTTGAAATTTTATAGAAACCGTTTTCCACCTCAAAATCGCACCCCAGCAGTCCTACCGGAACACGGTCAATGCCGGGCATATCGCCACCTGAAACGTAAGAGTGGCCAATGGAAACCTCGCCGCTTAAAATGTCAACAACATAATTTAAATCGGTACGGTGACGTACATGCCTGATCCAGGGCGAATACCACTCGTAGATTTTATCCCACGGTGCACCGTGTACATTATCCACGTAAAGGAAATCGCGCATAAAACGCCAGGCTTCCTTGAAGATTTGTTCGTATTCGGCCTGCGGATCAACCTTTATTTTCAGGTTGGTTTCCAGCTGGCCGTTTCCGTTTTGAGGTTTGGCTTCCGTGCCGGAAATACGCCACGATCCTCCTTTCTGGAAAAGGATATTTTTGCGGTCGGCTGAAGTTACCGCGGTGCGGATGCCTTCGATGAACGGCTCGGCTTTGTTGTCTTTTAAATTGAATTTGTGCAGTGTGAATCCACCCTGGTTGGGAATATTTTCACCCACAAAAACCGAATTTTCAGGACCGGCTACCAGGCCGGTGTAATTCCGGTTGGGCATGTTTAAAGCAATAGTCCGTGTTGCAAGTCCTTCTTTATCAATATTTACGGTTGTCTCTTCTTTTTCTTCTTCTTCTTCTTTCTCTTTTGATTTGTTTTTGTCGTTTCCGTTTTTCTCGTCTTTATTTTCATCATCATTTTCTTTTTCCTCTTTTTCAGCTTTTTCTTCATCGCTTTCGGGAAGTAGCGGTGAAGGCTCATCTTTTGAAAGAATGAGGCAATACAAGCTCCGGGTAACATCTGGATCGTATGAACTCATATCGAGCCAGCCGGTGTTCAGGCCATAATCGGTGCTGGCCAGGAAGTAGAGGTATTTACCGCTTTCGTCCCATACCGGAGAAATTACATCGGCCATGCCGTCGGTCAGCTGAATTTTTTCGCTGGTTTCAATATTGAATGCAAAGGCTGCTTTGTAGCTGTTTTTCAACTGGCGAGCATAAGCTATCCATTTGCTGTCGGGCGACCAAACCGGGTTCATGGTTCGGTTGGGGTGGGCGAACAGGTCGTTGTCCACTTTTTTTATTTCGCCACTTTCAAGGTTAATGAACCAGATGTTATAATCGGTGTCGGTATATACAATTTTTTGCCCGTCAGGTGACCAATCGGGTTTGAAATAAAAAGTTGGGTTTTCCAGTTCGTAGCTTTTTTGATTTTCACCAAACTGGTCGGCAACAATCAATTTGTACTCTCCACTTGCATCGGAAAACCAGGCAACCTTATCTCCTTTGGGCGACCAAACCGGATAGCGGTCAGCCACTCCGGGCGAGTTGGTCAGGTTGCGCCACGAGCCTTTTTCTTTCGGAATCGTGAAAATTTCGCCCCGGTATTCAAAAACAGCCCTTTTGCCGGTAGCTGAGAGGTTGGCATTGCTGAGGTTTCCGCCTGAAATATTCTCCCATCGTTGCCGCGAAAAATTGAGGTCGCCTTTTACATTTACCACCAATTGTTTGGATTCATCGCTTTCAGGATTAAGTATATGCAGGTAACCACCCTGTTCGTAAACTATCGCGTCGCCGGAGGCATCGAGGCTTTTTACATCAAACTGGGCGTGGGTCGTATGTTGTTTTTCCTCTTTGGTTTCGGGATTAAACGACCAGATGTTACTGGCATAATCGCGTTCGGAAAGGTAAAACACTTCATTACCGTGCCATACCGGATCGAGGTGGCGTTCGTTGTCGGGTTGCGGAGTGCGAATCAGCTCTTTTGTTTTCAGGTCAACAATCCAAATTGGCATTGCCTGTCCGCCGCGGTAATTGCGCCATTCAGGATCCCAAAATGTAATTGGAACGTAAGCAATATATTTTTCGTCAGGAGAAATTTCGCCAAAGGCAGCACGTGGAATTTCAAGGGCTGTCGGCATGCCGCCATTCATTGACACTTTGTACAATTTGTTGGTTTGTGTTGGTTGTCCTTCGCGCGAGGAGCGAAAAATAATTTCACCTTCGGGAGTCCATCCCTGCACGTAATCGCCTCCGGGATGCCAGGTCAGCCGGCGGGGCGAACCTCCTTCGGCGGGGATGACATAAACATCGGTGTTTCCATGGTACTGGCCGGTGAAAGCAATCCAGTTTTCATCGGGCGAGTAGTGGGGCAGCGATTCTTCTCCCTCGTCGGTGGTAAGCCTTACTGCATCGCCACCCTGGCGACTCACCTGCCAGAGATCGTTGGCATAAACAAATACGATATTTTCAGTTGAAATGGTTGGCTGGCGCAGCAGCTGTGTTCCCTGCGACCAGGCCTGGGAAATTGAAATCAGCAAAAGAAAAAGGAGACTTGTAGAATATTTCATGGTTTCTTTGTTTAATGAAATTAATTTAATGCAAAATATAAAAGTTATTCGTAAAAATTTGGTGATGAATATTACAGATTTTCATGATTACACTCTACTTTACTTTTATGAACCCTTGGGATTCAGCGTTTATATTTTTTCTTTTTTTGAATTGTTGAAATATTTATTTCAGATTGATTATTGAAATCTGTAATTTTAATTATATTTGATGTGTAATCATGTGTAAAGTTGTTTAAGGATATGGATAAATATCTTACGATTAGTGAAGCTGCCGAAATTTTGAATGTAAGCCCTGAGACCCTTCGACGATGGGATAAGAGTGGAAAATTTAGCAGTTCCAGGCATCCGATCAATAATTACAGGGTATATCCTCTGGAACAAGTTGATAATTTAGTTGAGGAACTTCAGCTTGAATTAACTTACCGTACACGTTCGAATTATAAGAAGTTGGAAAGCTATTTTTCTACCGGTTATGGAAAATTATACAATGAAGATGCCATCAAATTTTTGAAACAGCTCGATTCCAACTCTGTTGATTTAATTTTTGCCGATCCTCCTTATAATATCCACAAGGCAGAATGGGATACATTTGCTTCTCAGAAAGCTTATGTTGAATGGAGCATGGAATGGATAACAGAAGCTCAGCGTGTTTTAAAAAAGATGGGGTCGCTTTACATTTGTGGGTTTTCTGAAATTTTAGCTGATATAAAATGGTCAGCCTCTCATTTGTTTAAAGGATGTAAATGGTTGATTTGGTTTTACCGGAATAAAGCAAATCTTGGTAAAGATTGGGGACGTTCTCATGAAAGTATCTTACATTTTAGGAAATCTAAGGATTTTATTTTTAATATTGATGAGGCTCGGATTCCATATAATAGTCATACACTTAAATATCCGCAACGGCCTCAAGCCGAATCTTCTCAATATTCCAATGGCAAAAAGAAGGAATATATTTGGGAGCCACATCCTTTAGGCGCAAAACCTAAAGATGTATTTGAAATTCCAACTATTTCAAATAGCGCATGGGAAAAATATCCACACAAAACACAGAAGCCGGTGGAGTTATTGCGAAAAATAATACTATCCTCTTCTAATCCTGATAGTTTAATTGTAGATCCTTTTGGCGGTTCCGGTACCACATTCGCAGTTGCTGAGGCTTATAATAGAAATTGGCTTGGATGTGAAATGCAAAAAGAATATTGTGAAATCATTAAAGAGCGAGTTTCTGATAAAGACCACCTTGAAAGAATTCGCGGAGCAAGAGATGAAATTGATGCTTTAAAAAGACGTAAAAATTTACGTGGATAAAAGTGAATTAATATCTTTTGTTATTAACTCTGAAAATGGTTTCATGTAATTAGAATAGGGCTTTTTATTTGCATTGGGCGGAGGATCAAGGTAATAGATTCCGTTTAGTTCAGTTAGAAATTTTGTATAAACCATAAAAAGACCAGAGACAAGGGTGAAGCTTATGTTATTTGATTCTTTCCGCTGCACATCATTAAGAAAAATACCAATAACTTTTTGAGGATGGCCTACAAATCGTTCTAACAAAATTTTATCTATAAACATTTTTCCCATTCTGTCTTTTGATGTAGTTTTTATAGAAACAACAATTTCTTTTGGATCAATTGATGAAGTATCTGACTTGACTTGTTCGTAAGGTGATAATATTAAATCGTTTTCACATTTGTAAGTTTTTTCTCCTTCGTCAGTCTCATATGGGATTTGTAATACAAGTCTTTTGTTAGAAATTCCAATTTCTGTAAAAATTGTTTTTAACTCATCAAATTTTTCTGAAAATTCGGATTCCTTTTCTATAAATAATGTCCTGTTTAAAGGACGTATATATTTTTTAGTTCCTGCAATTTCAGATGAATAGATTCGATAATTATTCTTATCCTGAAAACCACTTAATATATTTGGAAGGTATCCTAATATTCTTGAGGTAATGATGCCAAAGCTTTCGAAACTGACTTTTGGGTTTTGTAAATCTTTATCAAGTGAAATCATAGATGTAAAGTTAAGTTCATGTTAGCAATCACAAATATCGTAAAATTTATAGTCACAAAAAAAGGCCTTCTTGCGAAGACCTTTTTAAAATATCCTGTTGTTTTTTTAGAATCTTTTTTCTTTGATCCTGGCTTTTTTCCCGGTTCTTCCACGCAGGTAGAACAGCCTTTTACGACGAACTTTACCTTTTTTGTTGACTTGAATACTGTCGATAAAAGGTGAACTCAACGGGAAAATCCGTTCCACGCCAATACTTCCTGACATTTTACGTACAGTAAAGGTTTTGTTATTTTCCCTTCCGCGAATTTGGAGTACCACACCGCGAAAGTTCTGTATCCTCTCTTTGTTTCCCTCTTTAATTTTGTAACTCACAGTAACCGTGTCACCGGCACCAAACTGCGGGAGGTCGTTTTCTACTGCAAATTCGTTTTCTACAACTTTTATTAAATCCATTTCTGAAGTATTTTTTAATGTTGGCAATGTATTCCGTCACATACCGGAAAAGAGATTGCTTAAAAGCGGTGCAAAAATAGTATTTTTTTTAACAGGGCAAACAATATTGTCTGTCATTTTTCTATTTACCGGATTGGATTTCAGACTTGATAAACTGATTAATGCGACTCGCCAATAACTTTTAAGTGGTCGCCTGTTTTTTCCACAATTACACGGTACCACCATTCGGGATAGCCGTTGAAATGAGGGGCCCGTGGCATACCGGTTTCAGTGCGTTCAAATTCACCGTCTTTTTCGCGTTTCACGTTGCCGTCGATGTATTTTACCAGCAGGTATTGTCCGAGCTCTTTCCAGCGGGCCGTCATGTTGTTGGCTTCATTCACTGAATATTGTGTAATAAAATCGCGGGCTTTTTCCTGTTCGCCCGAAGTGTAAAGTGCTTCGGCGGCTTTATCAATTACCGGCACGTAACTTACAAATTTATCTTCCAGTTCTTGCTGAACTTTTTGAACGTCTTTAATCATGTCGTTGTAGCGCAGGTAGGCAAAATTGGTTACCTGGTTAAAAGTCCAGAAAGCTGATGTTTCGCTGTAAGTGAGCAGGTCACCGTTTCCAACGGCAAAGCATTCCGGTATTTCAGTAATTCCGCAATACATGGGAGCGTAGCAGGTGCTGTAAGTGTCGTCAACACCAAACCAGAGGATGCCGCCAATGGGGTCGGGCAGCCAGTTGCGGCTTTGGGCTACAAACGAAAAACCGGTTTGCTGTGTGGAGATGGCCCGCTCGTTGCAGTATTCCACTGAATCAACTTCCCAGGTGAGGCCTCTCCAGCGGTAGGGCAGCTCAAACGGACCGGCACCGATGTCTTGTGTCATATCCAGTGCGGTGCCTTCGAAATGATCGCGCATCATGCCCACCACATCCTGCACCGACAGTTTTTTATCGGGTTTAATCCACAGCGGCATCCGGTTCGATGCAAAATTGTTGGGACCGGCGTGTTCAATTATTCCTTTGGCGTAATCGGTATATTTTTCCATTCCCCGGGCCACCTTGTTGAAACCGGCCCACACACGTGCTTCGCAAAAGCGGGCACCACCAAAATCAACCGGTGCATATACATCTGAAAAACTAAAATCATCGTCGGAACCTTCGTACCAGCCTTTATCGCGGGCAAACGAAATAACATCTTCAGCATACAAACAATTTTCAGGATCATCTTTTGGGAAAGTGGTGATACGTGCCTGGTTGGCATGTCCGCTAATATAACCATCCGGGACTTTAAGTGCCACCCAAACAGCGCCTTTTTCACCATCTCCCTTGCCAATCATTTCCAGAATCCAAACTTCTTCCGGATCAGAGATTGAAAACGATTCGCCCGAACTGTAGTATCCGTAATTTTCTACCAATCCGGCCATTACCTCAATAGCCTCGCGGGCAGTTTTGGCCCGCTGCAGTGTAACGTAAATCAGGCTTCCGTAATCCATAATGGCACCGTTCTGACTGGAAAGTTCGCTGCGGCCACCATAAGTGGTTTCACCAATGGCAAGCTGAAACTCATTCATATTTCCAACTACACTGTATGTGTGGCGAGGTTGTGGTATTTTTCCGAGGTATTTTCCGGTGTCCCATTCGTAAATTTCGCGCATGGCCCCTTGTGGATGATCCATGGCCGGTTGGTAATATAATTCGCCGTAGAGTGTGTGCGAATCGGCTGCATAGGTAATCATGGTGGAACCGTCAACCGAGGCTCCCGCTGTTATCAGAAAATTGGTGCAGCCATTTGAATTTTCAACATTCGATAAAAGGAATACAACTGCAAGTATCCCTGTCATTAATTTTGTTTTCATTATTATTATCGTTTTTAATTTCCAGGAAAGGCAAATATAATTAATTTCAAAAACCAACTGCTGATTTTTGTTATTTGCGGCAAATGAGGGTATTTAGCTTATGCTTCAGATGCACTTTTTAATTTTTCCCAGGACGCTTTCCATGTCATTGTCGAGCCCAACTGAAAAACGTACCAGCCCGTCGGAAAGTCCTATTTTTTTCTGAACTTCGTGTGGAACTTCTGAAGAGGTACTGTGCCCCGAGCAGCTGAAAAGTGTTTTGAAATAACCGAGGCTCACAGCCAGGTAGCCAAACTCGCCAAATTGTTTAAGCTCGTAAAGTTTTTGTGCCGGATCGGATTTCATTTTTTCGGATTTTTCGTTTGGGTTGAAATTAGTGGATTTTTTACTGGCAAAATATGATATTGATCGGGATTCAGGGGGGAGCCGGACATTCCAAAGTCCGGTAGTATTTGTGGCTGGACTCCACAGCGTTTTGTTCGACTTTGGAAAGTCAAACTCCCGGAAAAACCACCCCCAAACTGCTATCTTTTTTTGCACCTGTTACCGAAGCATAGCAATTAACTTCGCCCAAATATCTCAGCAATCCCAAAAAGGCAAAAACCAGCGCCTCTTTGTAATCGATAATCTGCTTTTCCGGAATGATTATTTCAGCAGAACTGTGCATTTTTATTTGTTCGATTAAGAAGGTGTTGAAGGCTCCGCCTCCTGTTACCAGCACTTTCCCGTTTTTTGGAATTGTTTTACCAATCTGAACGGCAATGTGTTGGTAAACTGTTCGGAGTTTGTCAGGGATTGAAACCGGTAAGTTTTCAATCAGCGGGAAAAAGTTGTGATCCATCCACTCTTTACCCAGCGATTTTGGCGGTGCTTGTTTATAAAATGAAATGTTATTTAACTGCTCGAGCAGTTTTTCATCCACGCTTCCTTTTTTACCCAGGTTGCCGTTTTTGTCAAACGGAAGTCCTTCTTTTTGAGCCAGAAAGTTGAGCACAAAATTGACAGGGCAAATATCGAACGCCAGCCTTGTATTATTTTTTTCAAACGAAATATTGGCAAATCCGCCCAGGTTGAGGCATGAGTCGTATTCAGAAAAAAGCAGCCGATCGCCCACCGGAACCAGCGGAGCGCCCTGTCCGCCCAACGCCACATCGCCCGTGCGGAAATCGGCCACTGTGGTGATTCCTGTTTCGGCAGCAATGTCGGCCCCGTTTCCCACCTGAAAAGTGAAATGTTTTTCGGGCTGATGAAAAACCGTGTGCCCGTGTGAGGCGATGATTTCCGGTTTAAAACCGGTAGCATTCATAAACTGTTTGATCCCTTTCCCCAGGAATCGACCGTAGTCAGTGTGAAGTTGCATCAGTTTTTCACCACTTAGTTCAGTGGAACCGAGAAGCCGGGTTTCCCAATCGGGGCTGTATGCTACCGTTTCGGCTGCTGTAATTTGAAAGTCCCACTTTCCTCTGTCATAATAAAATTCAACGGCAGCCAAATCGAGCCCGTCGAGCGAAGTTCCCGACATCACTCCAATCACTTTGTATTTACTTCCAGAATGTGGCTTCATAGGTATTTGTATTTCCGCTGTAATCGGTTATTGTTAGTTCAAACTGATGTCGTTTCTGTAATTCAAAGCGTTCAGGGTCAAAATAATGTGTTATCAGGTTGCTTTTTGCGTCGTACTCTAAAAGCGCCCAACGGCCGTCTAATTTTCCTTCAATAATGTGAATTCCCGATAAATCATCAGAAATACGGAATCGAATGCGCGTTGATTCCGAAAGTTCTGCTTTGTTTTTTATACTCAGCGGAACCACTCGTGGAGGAACAGTATCCACCGCCACGGCGTAATTCCCAAAATTCCGGATATTCCCGGTTACCCAGCCGTTTTTATAGGTTCCGCCGGCAGTACTGTAAAGTCCGGAAACGGTATCCACCTTTACCAGCAGTGCCTTTGGACGCAAATGTTTTTCAATATTTTTAGTTTCAATTGACATTCGGGCACTGGTATGAATTGGAGCAGATTCATCGTGAACGGCGTGAATATCGGAGAAGAATTCTTCCCATCCAGCCTTTTTAGAATAAGTAAAAGGAATGTCGGTATAAAATGAATTTTCAGGGAAGTCGATTTTGATGCCATCGGAACGAAAATGGTTTTCCCGGTCGTATTTCATGAGTTTGACGTAATCTTTTTGTGGGGGAGAAACTTTAGCCGACTTACTTTCGATGTTGAAATCAAGCACCGATTTGTTCCCGTACGTATCGGTAAGTTCAAACCGCACATGGTGAATATTTCCGTCGGTAACCCTGAAAATGCCGTTTCCACGGATGTAATCGTAAATGCTTAAACGGTTGCCCGGGTCGACCCAGGTTTTGTGAAACCTGCGCCGGGAACGGTTGTACTCAGCATAGTCGATGTGGCTGTTAATGTAACGTGTTTCGGCAAACGAAAAACGATCCATTTTGAAAGAGTAATACAATTCCCCGTCAAATTTAAGCTGAATGGAGTACACACCGCAACGGTTGTGCGATTCATCAAAAAAATCGTTGGTTTGAATGGCAAATCCGATTTTGCCATATACCGGGATGATAGGATTTCCCTGAATGTAGTAACTTCCGTTCCCGGATTCAACGGGGAATGATTTTTTTACAGCACTGTAATCAACGTGTGAATAGTCAGAAAGGGGAACCAGCATCAGCGAGAAAATCCGGGGCGGTGTATTGTCTTTCACAGGGAAGTCGTATTTCAGCGGGTTCAGCGGTTCTTCGCTTTCGGTGTCCCGTATTTCAAAATGAAGGTGCGGCCCGCCCGAACTCCCGCTGTTGCCGCTGTGGGCAATAAATTCGTTTTGTTTTACTGCAAATAATCCATCGGGTACCTGCAAATCAACCCGGAACGATTTCTTTTCGTACTGAATACTTTTCACGTATTCCTCAATGTCCTCCCTGAAACTTTCGAGGTGCCCGTAAACTGATGTTGTGCCGTTGGGATGATCGATGTACAACGCGCGGCCAAATCCGGTGGGTGAAACCACGATGCGCGAAATAAAACCGTCGGCCACAGAATATACAGGAATTCCTGTTACGCCCTGTGTTTTTATATCAATTCCAGAGTGAAAATGGTTGCTGCGCAGTTCGGCAAAACTGCCACTTAAAATAAGAGGGATTTTTAATGGTTCTGAGTAATAGTTTTGGCTGTATGCATTTACCGATAAAAGAATCAGAAGGGTAATTGTCAAATGTTTCATTAAAAAAACTTTAGGCTCTGTAAATAATACTGCAAATTTAGGAATCCATTTCTCCTTCTGAATCTATTTTATGGTTATTTTTTTCAATATTTTGCAAACGTTTTCACAATAGGTTAAAAATATTAACTTTGCCTGTGAATTGCAGCAAAAATGACCGAAGAAGAACGTATCCTTCTGAACGAGTTAAAAGCCAATACAAAACAGCTTTTTCAAGCGTTCCATAAACTGGAAGCAGAAAAAAAACAATTGGAAGAGCAACTGGCATTTTTAAAAAATGAAATAGCGCGAATTGAAGGTGAAAAAACAGAGCTCGGTCGGCGAAATGACAGTTTGGAAATGGCCAACCGGATTTTGTCGGGAAAAGATGAGAACCACGAGGCCAGCAAAAGGATGAATAAAGTTTTACGGGAAATTGATAAATGTATTTCATTACTAAACAAGTAATGAGTGGTGGATAAGAATCAATTGAGAATAAATATTAAGATCGAAGGCAGGGTTTATCCGCTTAACATCGATCGCAAAGATGAAGAGAGGCACAGGGTTGCTGCAAAAACTGTAAACGAAACCGTGAACAAGTTTAAAACACTTTTTCGTGATAAAGATGCCCGCGATATTTTGGCAATGGCAGCATTTCAGATTGCTTTAAATCAAACAGAATTGCTGGAACATGCCGACAAGTCTCTTTTTGTTGATGAACTGAAAAATTTAAACGATGATATTTCAGATTTTCTGAAGGAAAAATCGGAGAAATAAAGTTTTAAATAAGAGATATTTATCAGGAGCCCGTATTAGGTCACTTTCTTTAACGAAAACTAAGTGATTTATTACGGGTTGTTTATTAATAAATTAAATTAAAAAGATGGATTGGATACAAATACTAATAGGAGTAGCAGCCGGATTTCTGGGGGGCGGAGCGTTGGCTTACGTCATCTGGAACAAGGCGTTGAATTCGAAAAAACAGCGAATTATAGATGAGGCCAAAAGTGAAGGTGAAGTCATTAAAAAAGATAAAATACTGCAGGCCAAAGAGAAGTTTATTCAACTGAAAACCGATCACGAAAAATTTATTCAGGAGAAAGGGGCTAAAATCGGCCAGCTTGAGAATAAATTAAACCAGCGCGAAAATACCATTAACCAGCGGCGTGAAGAGTTGAACAAGAAAACCAAAGAGTTTGAAATTACCCGCAAAGAAGTGGAAGCCATTCGCGAAAATTTGAACTCCCAGCTTCAACGCGTTGAGCACAAAAGCGAAGAGCTCGACAAACTGCGCAAACAACATCAGGATATGCTGGAGCAGATTTCAGGCTTGTCGGCCGAAGAGGCAAAAGCCCAGTTGGTTGAATCGCTGAAAGAGGAAGCACAATCGGATGCCGTGGCTTACGTGAACGAAATTATGGAAGAAGCCAAGCAAACGGCCAACAAAGAAGCCAAGAAAATTGTGGTTAAATCTATTCAGCGGGTAGCTACCGAAACTGCGGTTGAAAATGCCGTTACCATTTTTCATATTGAAAGTGATGAAATTAAAGGCCGCATTATTGGTCGCGAAGGACGAAACATCAGGGCGCTTGAAGCTGCCACAGGTGTTGAAATAGTTGTTGATGACACGCCCGAAGCCATTGTGCTTTCGGCGTTCGACCCGGTGCGTCGCGAAATAGCCCGCCTGGCACTTCACCAGCTGGTTACCGATGGCCGCATTCACCCGGCACGTATTGAAGAAGTGGTGGGTAAAGTGAAAAAGCAAATTGAGGAAGAAATAATTGAAACCGGCAAACGGACTGCCATCGACCTTGGCATTCACGGGCTACATCCCGAACTGGTGCGTTTAATCGGTAAAATGAAATACCGTTCGTCTTACGGACAAAACCTGTTGCAGCACTCGCGCGAGGTGGCCAACCTGAGTGCGATTATGGCCTCGGAACTGGGGCTGAACCCTAAAAAAGCCAAGCGCGCCGGTTTATTGCACGATATAGGAAAAGTGCCGGATGATGAGCCGGAATTGCCGCACGCCGTTTTAGGGATGAAACTGGCCGAGAAATACAAAGAGAAACCGGATATTGCCAACGCCATTGGCGCTCACCACGACGAAATGGAGATGCAGACACTTCTGGCTCCGATCGTTCAGGTTTGCGATGCCATTTCAGGTGCACGTCCGGGAGCCCGCCGCGAAGTGGTTGAGTCGTACATCAAGCGATTGAAAGACCTCGAGGATTTGGCGCTGTCGTACCCAGGCGTTACCAAAACGTATGCTATCCAGGCCGGTCGCGAACTGCGTGTTATTGTTGGTTCCGACAAGATGAGCGACCAGGAAACGGAGCAGCTTTCGTACGATATTTCAAAACGCATCCAGGATGAAATGACTTATCCCGGACAGATTAAGATCACAGTTATCCGCGAAACACGGGTAGTGAGTTACGCGAAATAGAAAAATATTCAGATAAATAATTGAAACCGGTTGCAATAGTTGTAGCCGGTTTTTCGTGGTTAAAACCGTTTTCCCCACCAGTTGCGCAGCCGTTCCAGGATTTTATTTTCCTGCGGGTTTTTTCCGGGGTGGTAAATGCGTGCTTTCTGAATTTTTTCAGGGAGGAAATCCTGTTCAGCAAAGTTCCCCTCGTAGGAATGGGCGTATTTGTAATTTTTCCCGTAGCCAATCTCTTTCATGAGTTTGGTTGGTGCGTTGCGGAGGTGCAATGGCACCGGAAGATCGCCGGTTTTTTTCACCAGCGCAACTGCTTCGTCAATGGCCATGTAAGCCGAGTTGCTTTTGGGCGATGTAGCGAGGTAAATCGCACATTCCGAAAGGATAATGCGTGCTTCGGGATAGCCAATCTGGTGCACGGCATCGAATGTACCCTGTGCCAGCAACAGCGCGTTGGGATTAGCCAGGCCAATGTCTTCTGACGCGAGGATGAGCAGCCTACGGGCAATAAATTTCACATCTTCGCCGCCTTCAATCATCCGGGCAAGCCAGTAAACGGCTGCATCGGGGTCGCTGCCCCTGATACTTTTAATAAAAGCCGAAATAATATCGTAATGCATTTCGCCCTTTTTGTCGTAGGTAGCCAGGTTGCGTTGCAGGCAGGAAATTACTTTGTCATCAGTAATTTCAATTTTGTCGCTTTCTTCAGATATAACAACCAGTTCGAGAATATTTAGCAATTTCCGTGCATCGCCCCCGGAGTAGAGCAACATAGCCCTGTCTTCTGCAATCGTTATTGATTTCGATTTTAGTTCTACATCTTTTTTCAGGGCCGAGTCAACAATGTTTAAAAGGTTTTTTTTGTCGAGTGAGTTTAAAATATACACCTGACAACGGGAGAGGAGCGGGGAGATGACTTCGAACGAAGGATTTTCGGTGGTTGCGCCAATGAGTGTGATAGTTCCGTCTTCAACCGCTCCCAGCAGCGAATCCTGCTGCGATTTACTAAATCGGTGGATTTCGTCGATAAACAAAATGGGGTTGGGCCGGTTGAAAAACTGCTGTTTTTTGGCTTTCTCAATCACCTCGCGTACATCTTTTACGCCTGAATTAATGGCACTGAGCGTATGAAACGGGCGTTCGAGCGTGTTGGCAATTATCCTGGCCAGCGTGGTTTTTCCGACTCCCGGCGGGCCCCATAAAATGAGCGACGAGAGGTTACCCGATTCAATCATTTTTCGCAACACGCTGTTTTTGCCCACAAGGTGTTCTTGTCCGGTGTAATCGTCAAGTGTTTTTGGCCGGAGCCGTTCGGCAAGTGGTTGGTTTGCACTCATTTTTTCAGGTAAAAAAATTAATAATCTGATGAAAGGTCACACACTCAAAGGTAAAATTAATTATTTGAGATTTGGAAAATGGGACCACTGAAAAAGTTAATTGGCGTATCGCTTAATAATATTGTAAGCCCCTACAATTCCCAGCTCTCCTGCACGGCTTAAATCGAGTGCGCCACCTTCAATGTCGTTCAGGTAAATTTTTGTGAGCCCCCGGTTAAAGTAGGCTTCTGCAAATTCAGGTTCAAGTTCAATGGCCCTGTTCAGGTCTTCAATGGCGCTTTTGTAATTTTTCAACCTTAGTTTAATAAATGCCCGGTTAAAATACCCAAAAAAGAAATCCGGCTTGAGGTAAAGCAATGTTTGATAATCGTTCAATATTTTCTGGTACTCGGGCATGGCGATGGGATCGTCGTCTGTTAAATTATTTGTGGTACCGCCAATGGGCACCGTAACCTCGTCGGAGGGTCTTTCGAGTTGTTCAATTTCTTCCAGCATTTTGTAACGGGTGTTACCTCTTGAAAAATAAGCAATTGCCTGGTCCTTATTCATTTCAATAGCCTTGTCGAAATCTTCCAGTGCCGCATTGTAATCGCCGGTCAGGCTGTGAAAAAATCCGCGGTTGAGATAGTTGTGACTGTTTTCATTTATTTCAAGTCTTGCGTTAAAATACAACACAAAATTTTCAAAAACTTCCTGGTATTTTTCTACCTCTTTGTTGGTAAGGGCGAGCATCGGGTTATAGTTGTTTTTCTTGTTTAATTTGTCGATTGAAAGATTATAGTACTGAAATCGGGTATAATCGACTGCATTTTTTTCGAAAGCTGAAACAATAAAAATGGGCTGCAAATCAATTTCAATATTCCTGTTTTGAATCCTGCCATCGTCCACTTCTTCATCATCGGAGGGAAGATCGCGGGTGTCTTGAATTATAAGGTTTGGCCTGCGCCGGCGTTGCTGCTGTTCGTCGGTTTCCTCCTCTTTATCAGCCTGGTTGTCCTGTGCGTTATTGCCGGAACCCGTTTGCTGCGATGTGCTTTGGCTGGCTGACTGTTGCTGGCTTTGGCCGGAAGAACCGGAGCTTTGGCCCGACTGGCTTTGTTGGTTTTGTGCCAGTTGCTGGGCATCGAGGCGGCGGCTTTCCAAATCGAATCGCGGATTCAGTTGGGCGGCAATCTGGTAATCATTTTCATATCCCGGACGATCAAGTATTTCGCGGGCCATGGCGCGGTTAAAATAGGCACTGGCCATTTCAGGATTTAATTTCAGTGCCATATTGTAATCCATAATTGCCCCTGCATAATCCTCCAGTTTGTGTTTCACAATTCCGCGGTTATTAAAAGCCAGGGCATTTTCCGGATCGAGCTGGATGCACTGGTCATAATCGCGCAGGGCCGATGCATAATCTTCCATTTCAAAACGGGCAAGTCCCCTGTTGAGATAAGCTCCTGCAAAGTGCGGACGGTTAATAATGACCTGGTTCAAATCGCGAATGGCACCCTTGGTATCTCCGGTCATTATTTTTGCATTGCTGCGGTTCATCAGTGCATTGGTTGATTTTGGATTTATCTCAAGCGCTTTATTGTAATCTTCAATGGCTTCGTCAACTTTTTCCATCGACAGTTTTGCAAGCCCCCGGTTAATAAAAAGGTTCTCGTTTTCGGGGTCAAACTCCAGGCCTTTGTTGTAATCGGCAATTGCTTTTTCGTACTCTTTCAGGTTGTGGTAAGCCATTCCGCGGTTCATGTAAGCCCGCGGGTAATATGGTTTTATTTCAATGGCTTTGTTGTAGTCGAGAATGGCCCCGCGGAAATCTTCAAGCTGGTGTTTGGCCACTCCGCGATAGAAGTATGCCTCGGGGAGCTGGGGCCTGAATTTTATTACAATGTTGAAATATTCAATGGCACCGGTATAATTACCAATTGAAATGCGGGTACGGCCTACCCTGATGTAATGATCGATATTAAGCTGTGCTTCTGCTGTAAAAACAGTAGTGAGCAGTAAAAACAATATTAGCGTTTGTTTTTTCATTTTCTTTTTCCTGAACCAACAAAAATAATATTAAATGAAAACAGCTGGAAGGTTCGTTAATTTTATTTAACTTTTTCGCCAAATTATTGAAAATCCAGAAAGAATTTGGGAGTTTCGACAATTATATCTCGCAGTTTGTAAATTTCACTCCCATTGTAAACTCTTTTGCAAAATTCAGAATGTTTCTAAATGGTGAAATTTTCGTTAAAGAAATTTTAATTGTTATTTTTGGCACTCATTCAAAAAGACGATTATTTTAAATTTTTTATATGAAGAAGGGGATAAAAAGTTATTTTGTTTTTCTGCTTTCATTGATCGTTTCGGTTCAGACTTTTGCCGGTAATGAAACCAGTTCAGACAAAAAAGACAAAAAAGGTTATGTGTTTGAAGATGTTAAGGTTTTGCCGGCAACATCAGTAAAGGATCAGCACCGTTCGGGTACTTGCTGGTCATTTTCAGGGTTGTCATTTTTGGAGTCGGAAATGCTGCGGCTTGGAAAACCAGCAGTAAACCTCTCGGAAATGTTTATTGTTTGGCACACCTATGCCGAAAAAGCCATTAAACATGTACGTGTGCATGGTAACCTTAATTTTGCCGCAGGTGGTGCTTTTCACGATGTTACCAATATGATTTCAAAATACGGAATAGTTCCCGAATTGGTTTACGACGGGCTGAACTATGGTGAAGATAAACACGTGCATGGCGAAATGGACAGGGGGCTTCGCGAATTTGTTGATGCTGTAGTTGAAAATAAAAACCAGAAATTGAGTACGGCATGGCATGAAGCTTTTACCTCAATTCTGGATAATTACCTTGGTGAAATTCCACAAAATTTTGAATACGAAGGCAAACGATATACACCGCAAAGTTTTGCTGATGAGTATGTTGGGTTGGATATGGACGATTACGTGGAGATTTCATCTTATACCCATCATCCGTTTTACTCAAAATTTATTTTGGAAGTGCCTGACAACTGGTCGTGGGACGAAGTTTACAACGTGCCTTTAAATGAGCTGGAAGAAATCATAGATTATTCGTTGAATAACGATTACACCATTGCATGGGCTGCTGATGTAAGCGAAAAAGGATTTAAGTCGAGCAATAAAGGAGTGGCCGTATTGCCTGCAGTCCCTGAAACTAATATGTCTGATGCCGAGATTTCGCGCTGGGAAGAATTGCCCGAACGCGAAAAAGAACAGGAGCTTTATAAGCTCGAAAAACCAGTCCCTGAACTTGAAGTAACCCAGGAAATGCGCCAGGTTGCTTTTGATAACTTCCAGACTACCGATGATCATGGAATGCATATTATCGGAACGGCAAAAGATCAGAATGGACAGCTCTTTTATAAAGTGAAAAATTCATGGGGCGACTATAATAAATACGATGGTTATTTTTATGTTTCCAAGCCTTACTTGAAGTATAAAACTATGTGTATAATGGTGCACAAAGATGCCATCCCGCCAGGAATAAGAGAAAAACTGGAATTATAAAATCCACAGCCCCTTCAGTTTTTTCTGAAGGGTTTTTCTATATTTGGGGGGTGTTCTAATAATCCGGGTTCCATGAAATTCAATTCCCTTGTTTTTATCTTTTTTTTGGCACTGCTGCCCCTGATTCCGAATGCACAAAATACTGAAGATTCCTGGGAGTGGTGGAATAATCAGCATGGCTGGGAACCCGGGGATCCGGGCTGGCGGAACTGGATGAAAATTACACCCGGCTACCTCGGTCCTAATGCGTTGCCGGTGCCGCAGGTAAAAAAAGGTTTTATTGAAGATTCCTCAGAAGTTGAAGTTAGTTTTTCAAACCATTTCCATTCCGGCGATCCCACTCAGGATATTTCCGGAAGGCTTTTTATCCCGTTTTCCAATAATAAAATTGCCGTAGAAATTTACGGGGTAGCAATCGAGCGCTTTGCTTTTTCAGAAACCATAAGAGACGAGCGCGTTGCCCGCGACAAAGACGGAGAGGGATTTGCAATAGGCGATTTTTATTTCAGCACATTGGTCCAGTTGTCGAAAAACCGGAAATTTCCGAATACATTGTTTCGATTTACTGCCAGAACAGCATCCGGTAACCAACTGGAGGCAGCCCGCTATTCCGACAGTCCCGGGTATTTTTTAGATGTTAGCTTTTCAAAACAATGGGGTACATCCAATAATGGGTTGCTCAGGCCTTTTGGGGCAGTTGGTTTTTACAGCTGGCAAACCAACGATGAACTGAACCTCCAGAACGACGCGCTGATGTATGCACTTGGTACTGATTTCGAAAAAAATACCTGGCTGGTTTCCGCATCGTGGTCGGGGTACTCAGGTTATAAAAATAAACGCGACCGCCCCATGCAGCTTAATTTTGATGTTCAGAAAAATATTGATCGAAAAACGTTGAGAATCCAATATATAAACAGTTTGCGCGAGTGGGGGTATAAAACTTTGCGTTTTTCGTTTATATGGAAATTTAATCCCGCCTGATTTGTTTTCCGGTTTTGTGCCGGAAATGTTTACATTTGTCGAATAAAATGAAAATGCGCCGCATTAGGAAATCATAGAAAAATGAAGAAACTCTCGCTGGTTATCTGCGTCTATAACGAAGAATCCAATATAAAACCCCTTTCGGAACAAATACAAAATGCCCTCGACGGGATTGATTATGAAGCTGTTTTTGTGGACGATGGTTCATCGGACAAAACCTGTGACGAGGTTCGTAAAATTAACGACGAACGGTTTATTCTGATTGAATTGAAACGAAACTACGGGCAGAGTTCTGCATTGCAGGCCGGAATCGATCACGCCGATGCTGAGTACATTGCATTAATTGATGGTGATTTGCAAAACGACCCGGCTGATATTCCCCGCATGCTGGGTATGATGGAGGAAGAAGGCTGGGACATGGTTGCAGGCGTTCGGGCAAACCGCAAGGACGGAATGTTCCTGCGAAAAGTGCCCTCAAAAATTGCCAATTACATGATCCGGAAATCGACGGGCACAAAAATGAAAGATTTGGGATGTACACTTAAAATATTCACCCGCGAAACCATAAAAAGCATTACCATTTATGGCGAATTGCACAGGTTCATACCGGTTTTAATTACCCAGGAAGGTGCTGCCCGGATTACACAGACAGATGTAAATCACCGGCCGCGCAAATTTGGAACTTCAAAATACAACCTTAACCGCACATCGAAAGTGCTGAGTGACTTGATTCTCATGTTGTTTTTTAAAAAGTACCTGCAGCGGCCCATGCATCTTTTCGGCGGTCTTGGGTTTGTTACACTTGGCATTGGAGCGCTGATTAATTTTTACCTGCTGATTTTAAAAATACTGGGGAATGATATCTGGGGAAAACCACTGCTTCTGCTGGGCATATTGCTTGTGATGGGAGGTATTCAGTTCATTACCATTGGCATAATTGCAGAATTACAAATGCGGACTTACTATGAGTCGCAGCAAAAAAAACCTTACCGGATAAAAAATATTTCATCTACAAGCCGCCATTAAACGATTTTGAATTTATTGGGTCTAAAATGTTAGCTGTGGTATAAAAATTGTACCTTTATTAGGTTGTAAATCAATAATGAAAGGAGAGAATTATGTCAACAAAAATTAACATTATACTACTTGTGGTTTCAATGCTTTTGGTTACATCCTTAACACAGGCACAGGAGCGACTCATAAACGGAATAGTTACAACTTTCGACAGTATCCCATTGGTTGATGCTGAAATCCAAAACAGAAGTACTAAAGAAACAGTTTACTCCGATTCACTTGGGCGTTTCCAAATTATGAGTGAACCGGGTGACAAACTGAAATTTAAAGCACAAGGGTTTTACAATGAAAAAGCTAAAATTGAAGAAAAAACAAAATACGCTGCGGTTAACCTTAAAATGAAACCGGGCTCCAAAAACAGGGAATATGCAATAGGTTATGCTACCGTTTCCGATCGTGATAAGCTGAATGCCCTTTCGAGCATGAATAATGAAGACGCTGATTTCAGTCAGTACAGCAACATCTACGATTTAATTAAAGGTCGTTTTGCAGGTGTGCAAGTCACCAATGGCGAAATTATTATTCGCGGAATTAATTCAATAAACAGCAGCAGCGCAGCCCTAATTGTTGTCGATGGCGTTCCTGTCGATGGAAGTGTGCTGAATTCGATACCGCCCGTTCAGGTAAAAAGCATTAACGTGATTAAAGATGGCAGTGCGGCCATTTACGGTTCGCGTGGCGGTAACGGTGTGGTTATTATTGAAACCCGCAGGGGTAATGACTAATTGAAAATTTTCAGTCACAACTTCGCCCAAAATATGTTTTTATGGTAATTTTTACCGGGTACTTTTTTCACCGGGAATAAATTTCTATTTTCAACCCCGTAAATTTAAACCGGGCTGAAATGACCAGAATTTATTTTGCTATCATCTCCCTTCTGCTAATTTTTCAAAGTTGCAGTAATGCACCCGATACTGAAAACAGGGAATTAAAATTATGGTATAACGAACCCGCCGAACAATGGGTTGAAGCCTTACCGCTTGGAAACGGGCGTTTGGGGGCCATGGTTTTTGGAGGTGTTGAAGTTGAAAGGATTCAATTAAATGAAGAGTCGGTTTGGACGGGAGGCCCCATTGAAAGGGCAAATCCCGAAGCACTGAAATACCTCGATGAAATACGTCAGTTGCTTTTTGATGGCGAGTATGTCAAAGGCGACCGACTGGCCCAGGAAAAAATTATGGGCAAACGCATCGACGGCGGGAAACATACTTACCAAACACTTGGCGATCTTTTTATTGAGTTTGAAGGATTGGAGAATGTTTCCAACTATAAACGTTCGCTTGATTTAAATACCGCGGTTGCCAAAACAGAGTTCAAAGCTGATGGTGTAACCTATTCACGCGAAGTATTTGCCTCTGCACCCGATGAGGTTATTGTGGTAAAACTTTCGGCCTCAGAAAATGGAAAACTCAATTTTTCAGCCCGGATGGACCGTCCCGGAGAGGCCGAAAAAGTGTCTGTTGATGGGGGGCGGATAGTTATGACAGGGTTTGCCGAATACGAAGGAAGGGGAACACGTTTTGCATCGGTTGTTGCTGTAGATGCCAAAAACGGCGAAGTAAATTCGTCAGGCGATACACTTTCGGTATCAAATGCCGATGAGGCAGTCATCCGCATTTCAGGCCGCACCAACCATTGGGGAGCCAATGAAGTTGAAACTTCTTCCGCTGATATTAATAGTGCCGTAAACTTTACCTTTAATGAACTGAAATCGAATCATATTGAAGAATACCAGGGGTATTTCAAACGTGTAAGTTTGGAGCTCAACGAACCTGATACACTCAATTTGCCAACTACCGAACGGCTTAACCGGGTAAAAGAAGGAATAAGCGATGCACATCTTACCGAGTTGTATTTTCAGTTTGGAAGATATTTGTTAATCAGCTCTTCGCGGCCAGGAAACCTGCCTGCAAACCTGCAGGGAATTTGGGATCCCTCATTGTCGCCACCCTGGAATGCCGATTATCACATCAACATCAATATTCAAATGAATTACTGGCCTGCTTTGGTGACCAATCTTGCCGAGTGCCAGCAGCCATTTTTTGAATTTGTTGACGACTTGCGCGAGCGTGGCAATATTACGGCACGTGAAACATACGGTGCCCGTGGATTTGTGGCTCATCACACCACTGACTTGTGGAAATTTACCGACCCCATTGGATTAACCGGTTGGGGCATGTGGCCCATGGGGGCAGCATGGTGTTCCGATCATTTTTGGGAACATTACGATTTTACAGGCGATAAACAGTTTCTTGAGGAAAAAGCCTACCCGGTATTGAAAGATGCTGCCCTGTTTTTTGTCGATTTCCTGGTAGAAAATCCAGAAACAGGACTGCTGGTTTCCGGGCCAAGTATGTCACCTGAAAATAAGTTTATTGCACCAAGTGGCGAAGTTGCTGCTGTTTGCATGGGGCCTGCAATGGATCATCAGATAATCAGGGAATTGTTCAATAATTGTATCAAATCATCTGAAATTCTGGGAGTGGATGCCGAATTTGCCGATACGTTGCGTACGATGCTCCAAAAATTAACACCTTCGCAAATCGGGTCAGACGGAAGGATTCTGGAATGGTCGGAGGAATTGCCGGAAGCGGAACCCGGGCACCGGCACATGTCGCATTTGTATGCATTGTACCCGGGCGAAGAGTTTACCAATCCGGATGATCCGAAATGGCTGGAAGCATCCCGAAAATCGATTGAGGAACGGCTCAAACACGGCGGTGGACATACCGGCTGGAGCCGGGCATGGATTATCAATTTTTTTGCCCGCTTAAAGGACGGGAAAAAAGCTCACGAAAATATTGATGCCATTTTGGCCAAATCAACCCATCCGAATTTATTTGATAATCACCCGCCGTTTCAAATCGACGGTAATTTTGGTGCCACTGCCGGCATCGCCGAAATGCTTTTGCAAAGTCACAATAACGTGCTGCAAATATTGCCTGCCCTGCCACCCGAATGGAAAAGCGGAAGTGTTAAAGGCCTGCGTGCCCGCGGCGGTTTTGAGGTGGATATTTCCTGGGATAATGGTGAACTAACTGAATTAAAAATTAAGTCGTTGCTTGGGAACGATTGCAAAGTAATGTATGGTGATTTGGTTGCCACACCGGAAATAAGCAAAGGCGAACAAATTGTTTTATGAGCTGCTAAAATTGGAATCCTGTTTCTGAATATACATTCCAAAAGATTGCAAAAGGCAACCCTGAAAATGAATGTTTTACAGCAGGATTTTTTCAGGATTTATGCAAGCAGCCTTATGATATTTGTTTTTGTGTAAACCTTCAGGGTTTCGCAAACCTTGAAGGTTTTACTTTTGCCGCAATTTGTTTTATTGCAACATTATTTTTCTGGAAATTTGTTCCGGAAACAAAAGGGAAAAGCCTGGAACAAATTGAAAAGAGATTCATTAAAAGTTCAGCGAGCCGTTAAAATCATTTGTGTTCATCCGTGTCATCCGCCGGATTACCGCAATGATCGCAAAGGATGGCGCAATGTACGCGAAGAAATTCTTTGCGCTTCCTGCGAAACTCCTTGCGATCGTAACGGTTAAATAAATTCTGAATCCTGTGTTTAATTGTTGCCTTTCAACTGTTCAATTCTTTTGGCAATCAGTGCCCGGGTTTTATAAAGTACTTCCGGATCTGAAGAATATTTCATTGGTCCTGTAACCACCTGCTTTGCCAGATCGTTATCTTGCTCCAATTCATCCAGCAGGTAAAGGTATTCATAGTCTTCAAAACCATCGCGCAGGTTGGCAAGGCGAAGAGAAGACAGCGGACGCTTGTCACCGCTGGGATATGTCAGGTACCCGTCTCCGTTGTACTTGAGAAAGGTGTTGGGTACCCAGCCGCCCCGCAGTTGAGGAGGTGAATCATTACTGCCCCAGTGATTCGGGCTCCAGTACTCGAACCCGGTAACTCCTGTATTTGATAACAGGCAAAACCCAAATAAATTGATTGATAAATAAAGCACGACCACACAACGCGCGATCATAAAGCATTGGGGAAGAAATGGTTGTTCGAGTTTCTGTTTCGCTTCAATCCGCCAGCTACCGGATGTGCCATGTAAGTGAAGTAGCACCGGAATCCTTGGAGATTTCATACCGCCAACCGAAGTATTTAAACTGAAAACTTTTCAGGATTTATTTCATTTAATCCCCATGAAAAGTATTTTTACATACATTGCAGCGTCCAACGAATTCATCTATGAAACAATATTCAAAAGCCTGGTTGTTGAAAAAAAGTTGGAATCGGATTGCTTGTTGTCGGTCTTATTGGTGTTTTATATTTCGGATACGAAGCCATGCAGGCATCAGAAAGCTTTAACGTGCTGGGAGTTGATGTTGCAGTGAGCGAAGCCAACTGGATCCCGGTAATTTTTAGCGGGATAGTTTTAGTTGTAGGCATTATTCTGGCAATAATGGGCAAAAAACACTGACCTGTCCACCCCAAATATTTTCCCGGAGAAATCTGAAATCTATTCCCCTCCAAACAACTCCTCTTCACTGACTACCTTCACTGAAGTACTGTCATTTAGTGTTTTGCTGACTGCATTATACGGTGCCACCACCACCTCATCGCCTTCTGACAGCCCTTCGAGGATTTCAATGCTGGTATTATCCTGAATGCCGGTTTTCACTACTTTTTGCCGTACAATTCCATTCTGGTACACAAAAACCACTTCCAATTTTTCATCCGGAGTTGGGGTTGCAGTTTCATCCGGGTTATTTTGTGCATTACTTTTTGCCTCATCTTTAACGCGTGTTGTTACTGCTGAAATGGGCACTGAAATAACATTGTCGCGGGTTTCAGTCAGAATATCGATGGTAGCCGACATTCCCGGACGAAACGGGTAAATATTCGAAGCAGTGGAATCAATCAAATCGACATACGACCCGGGAAGCAGGAAAACCTTCACGTCAAAATTGGTAACCTGGTCGGTAGCTGCACCTGAAATGCTTGCTGAATTTGCAATTTCGGTTACAACCCCTTTGAAATCACGGCTGAGGTAAGCATCCACTTCAACAAGTGCCGTATCGTTTAAACTTACCCTAACAATATCATTTTCATTCACTTCGGCAAGTACTTCCATGCGTTCCAGGTCAGCAACCACCATCATTTCCGTACCTGTCATCATACTGGTTCCCACCACGCGTTCGCCTTTTTCAACGTTTAGTGCCGAAATTGTTCCTGAAATAGGGGCAAAAATCCGGGTTTTCGTGAGTTGTTCCTGCGCTTCTTCAACAGAAGCATCGGCACTCTTTACTGAAAACTCGGCCGCACGCACTTCGGCTTGTGCCACTTTGTAAGCTGATTCGGCCGATTCGTATTCTGAAACAGGAATGGTTCCCGAATCAAAAAGCTGTTTAGCACGTTTAAACGACAATTCCCGCTCTATCAACTGTGCTTCGGCTTGTGCCAGCCGCGCCTTCGATGAGTTCATGGCTGCTTCGGCACGGTTAAGTGCAGAAATGTACATGTCGGGTTTTATGACACAAAGCGGGTCACCTGCCTCCACTTCGTCGCCTTCTTCCACATATAATTCAATAATTTCGCCGGAAACATCGGGACTTATTTTTACTTCGGTTTCGGGTTGAATTTTCCCATTGGCCGTAATAAACTCAGTAATAGTTTTGCTTTCCACTTTTTCAACAGCCACGCTGATGGTGAAATCCTCACCAAACCATCCCTGTTTTTTCCCAATAACCAAAAATACAATAACAATAACCAGTAGCCCTATTGCGAAAGGCAATAATTTTTTCTTTTTCATTTTGCCGAAGTTTTATTCCATAGGTCGATTGTACCTGATCAAAATTACAACAAAATGAATAACCTGGGCGATTATTTTCCGTTATTCCTGAATTCTTACGATTTCACCAACATCCGGGCCGTCAGCCTGCTGTGTTGTTCCAGGTAAATATCTTTTTCTTTCACCATCCAGTCGAGTGTTTCTTCGGTGTAGTGCCGGATAGTGATGAGTGTTAACCCGGTATTATACCGAATGGAATAGAACGGTTCCAGTTCCTCCAGCAGCCAGTTCCAGTCGGCTTCACCGGCATCGAGCACAAGGTTCAGGTCAATGGCCGACTGCTGCATCAGCGTTACTTTCACCCGGTTTTCAATCAGAAAATTCACCACCCGGTTTATATCCTCAATGCTGATAAACGAAAAGTCTTTAGGCGAAAGGGTGATGAGCACCAGGTTTTCACGAATAATAAAAATGGGCGGCAATTCAATTTTATGGTCAATGGCCTGAATTACAGTTCCCGGATTGTCGGGCGACAGGAATGACTTCACATAGAGCGGTATCCCCTTGTTATGAAGCGGTTTCATGGTTTTGGGATGGATAATTTTAGCACCGGAGTGGGTCATCTCTACAGCTTCGCGATACGAGAGGGCATCAATCTTGGTGGTGTTTTCCATTTTTTTCGGATCGGCGCTCAGCACTCCCGGAACATCTTTCCAAAAGGAAACACTTTCGGCATTCAGCACATTCCCGATAATTGCAGCTGTAAAATCGGAGCCCTCACGACCAAGTGTTGTGGTGAGGTTGGCAGGAGTGGAGCCGATAAATCCCTGTGTAATGTAAAGGTTTTTCCCGTTGAAAGTGAAAACCTGTTTGCATAATTCTCCCGTAAGCTCCCAGTCGATGTTGGCATCGCGGTGCAAATCGTCGGTACGGATGCAGGTTCGTACATCCACCCACTGACTGGGTTTTCCAACAACATTCAGGTATTCGCTTACAATTTGAGTTGACACCAGTTCTCCGAAACAGATAATCTGGTCGTATTCAAAATTGTAGTCGAGCGACGGAGATTTATCCAGTTTTTCTTCCAGCTCATCAAAATGGTTCAGCACAGGCTCCGGTGTTATTCCTTCACCAAAAAGCTGGTGACAAATTTCGGTGTGGTAACTTTTAAACTGCCCGAAAATATCCCACTTCCGGTCTTTTTCTTCAAAATAGGCCCTCACCAGCGTTTCGAGCAAGTCGGTGGTTTTGCCCATTGCCGAAATCACTACCACCAGGTTGTTATCGTAAGCGTTAAGAATTTTTGCCAGGTTGCGCACAGCATCAGCATCTTTCACCGATGCCCCGCCAAATTTAAAAACATTCATTGTCCTGTTTTTTCAATTTTCAGCAAAACTAAAGAAATAATTCACTTGCTCATCACAGATAAACCAAAACTGGTGCTTTCCAAATTTTGATTATTTTAGCCTGAACTATTCATAAATTTTGGAAATATGAATAAAGTTCAGGTTAATCCCGACTTAGATGAAGTTGAACTTTTTATAAAAAGTTTTATTGAATCTTAGTCGCTATCGGAGATAGGGATTATTTGTGAATAATCCGGGTTAGATGCTCGCAATAAAAAAAGAATAAAAATGAATATTAGTTCAAAAGTAAAACTGAATAACGGCGTGGAGATGCCGTGGCTGGGGCTGGGCGTATTTCAGGCCAGCGAAGGCGGCGAAGTTGAAAATGCGGTAAAATCGGCACTGGACATTGGTTACCGCAGCATCGATACGGCTGCGCTTTACGGAAACGAACGCGGCGTGGGAACAGCCGTGAAGGAGAGCAGCATTGGGCGGGAAGATATTTTTATCACCTCAAAAGTGTGGAACAGCGACCAGGGCTACCGCTCAACGCTTAAAGCTTTTGAGGAAAGCCTTGATAAACTGCAAACCAATTACCTCGATTTGTACCTCATCCACTGGCCCATGAGCAAATCGGCCGAAACATGGAAAGCCATGGAAGAGTTGTATGAAAAAGGAAAAATCAAGGCCATTGGTGTCAGCAATTTCCTGATTCCGCATCTCGAAGAATTTCTACCCGGCTGCAAAGTGCCGCCGGCCGTGAACCAGGTGGAATTTCACCCGGAACTGGCGCAGCAGGAGTTGCTCGATTACTGCAATTCAAAAAATATCCGGCTCGAAGCGTGGAGTCCTATCATTAAAGGAAAAGTGAACGACCTGCCGGTGTTGCAGGCACTGGCCGCCAAGTATGGAAAAAACCCGGTGCAGGTAACGTTGCGCTGGGAAATACAAAAAGGCGTGGTTACCATTCCGAAATCGGCCAACCCGGAACGAATCGCGGCCAATGCAGACATCTTCGATTTTGAAATCAGCGACGAGGACATGGCCAAAATCGACCGGCTCGACAAACACAACCGTATCGGCCCCGACCCAAACAATGTTTCGTTTTAAAATTGAATAGCAAAAAACCAAATCGACTACAAATGAAGAACTTACTGTTCCTGAATTTACTGTTTATCCCCCTTGCCCTTTTCGCACAAATTCAGAAAAACAACCAAAGTCCGCTCACCATCGGGCAAATCATGCAGGAGCCGGACAAATGGGTGGGCAGTTTACCCGAAAATATTTACTGGGGCGAACAGGGCGAAAATATCTATTTCGACTGGAACCCGGAGCAGGACACACTTTCGTCGCTCTACCGCTATTCACTGAAAGATGAAAAAATTGAAAAAGTTTCCGTGGAAGAAAAGAAAAAGCTACCGGAAAGAAGGGGAAGCTACAACGATGATAAAACAAAAAAAGTTTACACCCGCAACGGGAACCTGTTTTTGTACGATGTAAAAAAAGAGACCCAACGCCAGCTGACCAACTGGCTGGAACGTGCATCATCGCCGCAGTTCGCGCTCAACGAATCACATATTTCGTTTATGAAAAACAACAACCTGTTTTTACTGAACCTTGAAACAGGAGCCATAAGGCAGGTAACCAATTTTGTACAGGACAAAGATAAACCTGAACGGGAAAGCCAAGGCCAGGCCGCCTGGCTGGGAAACCAGCAGATGGAGCTTTTCGATGTTTTGAAAAAACGAAAAGCGATGCAGGAAGCCCGCGAAAACCGCCGGGAGGCAGAGCAGCCCCGGCAACCGGAAAAGATTTACCTGGGCAAAAACAGGTTATCCGGTGCCTCATTGTCACCCACCGGAAATTTTGTGGTTTACACTGCCTACAAAAGTCCGGAAGGCACAAAAAACACTTCCGTAACGCAATGGATAACCGAATCGGGCTACACCGAAGAAGACAATGCACGCCCCAAAGTGGGCAGCCCCGAAACGAAAACTGAAATGGGCATTTTTGATGTGAAGCGCAACAAAACCATCGAAATTGAAACCTCAGCCATTCCCGGGCTGAAAGATCTGCCCGATTATATTTCGGATTATCCCGACAGAATGCCAAAAGACAGTTCGGAAATAAAAGAAAGGGAGTTTAACCTGCTCGGGCCCGTTTGGAACGAAACAGAAGATTTGGCTGCCGTGGTTGCGATGTCGCTCGATAACAAAGACCGCTGGATTATGCTCCTTGACCCGGGAAACGGAGAAATGGAACTCCTCGACCGTCAGCGTGATGAAGCTTGGATTGCCGGCCCCGGAATCGGTGGGTATAGTATTTCACCTGGTGAAATTGGCTGGATGCCCGATGGCCAGTCAGTTTGGTTTCATTCGGAAGAATCGGGCTATTCGCACTTGTACGTTGTGAACATTGAAACCAAAGAGAAAAAGGCACTCACATCCGGAGAGTTTGAGGTTTCGAATGCTTTCATTTCAAAAAATAAAAAACATTTCTACTTCACGGCCAACAAGGTGCATCCAGGTGTGAAACATTTTTACCGGATGCCAGTGGAAGGTGGCGAAATGACACAAATTACATCGATGGAAGGAAACAACGAAGTCTCGCTCTCGCCCGATGAGAAGATGCTGGCCATTCGCTATTCCTACGCCAACCAGCCGTGGGAGCTGTACCTGCAAAAAAACAAGGCCGGTGCCGGAGCAAAGCGAATCACCCACTCCACCACCGAGGGATTTGAAAACTACGACTGGCGCGTTCCTGAATATATCACTTTTGAAGCGGAAGACGGCGCAGATGTTCACGCCCGGTTATACCGTCCCGAAAATCCGCAAAACAACGGACCGGCAGTAATATTTGTGCACGGTGCCGGCTACCTGCAAAATGCCCATAAGTGGTGGAGCAGCTATTTCAGGGAGTACATGTTTCACAACCTACTAGTGGATAACAGCTACACCGTGCTCGACATCGACTACCGCGGAAGTGCAGGCTATGGCCGCGACTGGCGCACCGGAATCTACCGCCACATGGGTGGGAAAGACCTTTCTGACCAGGTGGACGGCGCTAAAATACTGGTGGAAAAATACAATGTTTCACCCGACAAAATTGGCATTTACGGTGGTTCGTACGGCGGGTTTATTACACTGATGGCCCTGTTTACTGAACCCGATGTATTTGCCGCCGGCGCTGCGCTACGGTCGGTTACCGACTGGGCGCACTACAACCACGGCTACACTTCCAACATCCTGAATACGCCGGTGGAAGACAGTATCGCGTATGCGCGCAGCTCGCCCATCTACTTTGCCGAAGGACTGCAGGGCGCGCTGCTTATGTGCCACGGCATGGTGGACGACAACGTGCAGTTCCAGGACATTGTGCGGCTCTCGCAACGCCTCATCGAACTGGACAAGGAAAACTGGGAGCTGGCGGTTTACCCTGTGGAACCCCACGGTTTCCGCGAACCCAGCAGCTGGACCGACGAGTACAAACGGATTTACAAGCTGTTTGAAGAGAATTTGAGGGAGTGATCAAATGGGAAGGCGGTTTCAGAAGTCCTTTTGGTATTGTAACGTAACTGAGTAATAATTTCTCCCCGTTTGAGTAGCACATTTTGGCCTTTTGAGTTGAGGTTTTACCCTTCCTGTTAGGAGTTCTGGGCATTTGAGTAGCAGTTTTCAAGAAGAAAAAACAAAACGCCCACCGGAAAGGCAGGCGTATCAATAGTTTCTGCATTTTTTATTCTTCTTCCGGAGAGTTTTCCGCTCTTTTGCTGTTCCGGCATCTCCAGTATTGACTTATATATCCTTTGTAAAACTACAGGTCGAGATATTACCGGCTACATCTGTCGCTGTCCAGGTAATAATGGTATCTCCTACCGATACTTGTGCTCCCTCTAATGTACCAGAATAATTAAAATCGTTTTCAATACCTGCAATGGTGCAATTATCATCAAATACCGGATCTAACTCATCGCCTTCAACCAGGTAATATTCTTCACCCGATTTCAGATTGAATGAAACATTTTCAACACAAGTAATTTCCGGACTGGTATCATCTTCTGCAATCACAATATTTTGTGTTTGCTTAGATATGTTGCCATGGCCATCATCATACGTCCACGTTACCGTTGTCGTGCCCACCGTGGTGATAGGTAGCTCCGCATCATGCTCCCCGCTTACTGTTCCTGAACAATTGTCGGTGGCGGTGGGCGTGGTCAGTTCAGTAACCTCACATTCAGCGGTGATATCTGCAAGCGTTTCTACATCTGCAACAGGAGCGATAGTATCTAAAACAGTAACAGTAGCCGTATCCTGAATCGAATTTTCATTTATACCCAATAAGGTAACAATCACTTCGTTTTCTCCTAAATCAGAACATCCAAATGTTGAAAGACTCTAAATAGTTTTAGAAGAAATAGTTGTTTCTCATTCATCAAGTTTCCCCACCACTTCGTATCCCGGTTTTTCAATAGTTACCTGCTTGTAAATGATATCGTTGTATTCCATGAAAGGCTTACCGTCGATTTCTATTTCGGCGGCATCGGATGGCAGTTGGCTTACAACCGCACCAACGGGCGGGTCAGCAACGGCATATCAGGTTCGGAAAATTTGCAGGAAACATTTTAAGTTAATCTTAAGACTTCCTTAATCTCTTTTAAATCATGCTGAATATAAATTTGCTGAAAAATAGATATTATGATTTCAGCAACACATTTTCATGCCATGATTATTCATTTCCCGATTGCCTTGTTATTGGCAGGTTTCTTTTCTGAAATTTTGGGATTGATCACAAAAAAGGAGTTCTTCAAAAATGCAGCAGTTTTTCTTTTGCTTTTAGGGGCGCTTGGCGCTATTGCGGCTTATATTAGTGGTGAAATGGCCGGAGAAGGCATTGAGGAAGGCCCGTTGAAGAATCCGCTTGAACTACATGCCAAGGCAGCAACGGTAACGCTTTGGCTGGCCATTGTTACAGCCCTGCTTCGGGGAACCATTTTGTTTTTTAAATACAACCGGCGTTGGATTACCTGGGTTTTTATTATCCTTTTTACGGCTCTGGCAGGTTCGGTAGCTATAACAGGTTACCTTGGCGGACAACTCGTTTATAAACACGCAGCCGGGGTGCAATTGGCCCTTCCCGATTTTGGCAATATTTCAGACGAAGATTAGATGCTTTCCGTATCTTTGAAGAAAGGTCAACTGAAAATTTTGCCATGCGAATATTAATAGTAGAAGATGAAGCATCCATTGCCAATTTTGTCCGTGACGGGTTGGAAGAAGAAGGTTATGCCGTAGATGTGGCAGACAATGGAAAGCGCGGGTTGCAACTTGCCCTCGATTATCTTCCGGAATACGATGTTATTTTACTCGATTGGATGCTGCCGGGACTTAGCGGAATAGAAATTTGCCGTAATATCCGAAAGCAAAATAAAGTGGTGCCGGTAATATTTTTAACAGCAAAAGATACGGTTGACGATGTGGTTTTTGGCCTGGAAACCGGCGCTGATGATTACATTCGTAAGCCGTTTTCGTTTGAAGAATTGCTGGCGAGGATCCGTGTTCACATGAGGAAGAATGAAACCCAGCCTGTGCTGTTTTCGACAGCCGGAATTGAAATGAATATTGAAAAACATACCGTGTTGAAGAATGGAGAACCGGTTGAACTCACACAAAAGGAATTTGCCCTGCTTGAATATTTCCTACGAAATAAAGGGAAAGTTTGCCGGCGTACCGGAATAATTGAAAAAGTGTGGGATATTCATTTTGACTACGATACTTCTGTGATTGATGTGTACATAAATGCACTCCGTAAAAAACTCGACGAACCCGGAAAACCATCGTTAATTACTACCGTCCGGGGTGTTGGTTATAAAGTGGAAGAAGACGAATGACGCTTAAATTTAAAAACCGGATTGCTTTTTTTAATACACTTGCGGTGGCTTTTACCACGGCTGTGGTGTTTCTGGTTATCTGTTTTGTGGTTTACAATACGACTTACAGTCATCTCGATGAAGATATATCGGCTGAAAAAGATGAAGTAATAAGTAATCTTTTCTGGCTTCAGGATTCCATTATAATTAACAAAATGCCGGAGTGGGAGGAAGCGGAACACAGCCAGGTAGAGGTAAATCCCACCTTTCTGCAGGTAAAGGATGTCCGTGGAAACTTAATTTTCCGGTCAAATAATTTACCGGCAAACCAGGTGCTTGAAAGTCCTCAAAAAAATGAGAATACATTTTATAACGGTGAAATAAATAACCAGAGAATACGACTTGGACAATTTCCAATAAATAATGAAAATGGAAAAACAATCGGTGAGCTTACCATTGCAGTTTCCCGTGAAGAATCACACAATGTTTTAAGCAATTTAATTTGGGTGTTGATTATAGCTTTCCCGGTAGTGCTACTGGTTCAGTTTTTTTCTTCTTCCATAGCAGCTTCCCGGGCAATAAAACCGGTACACCAGCTTATTTCTTCAGCATCGGCCATTGACGATTCAAATATTGGGAACCGGCTGGAAATGCCCTCCCATAAGGATGAACTTTATGAACTTACCCAAACCATTAACGATTTGCTTGGGAGGATTGAGAAGAGCATTTCGCAGCAAAAACAGTTCACCAGCGATGCTTCACACGAGATACGGACACCGCTTTCGGCTATTCGCGGAACATTGGAAGTACTCATACGCCGAAAACGCACTCCTGAAATTTATGAGGAGAAAATTTCCGGAATCATTGAAATGGTCGATCGGCTTGACATATTGCTGGAGCAATTATTACATCTGGCCCGCATCGATTCGGGGAAAACAATGGCCCGTGTTGAGTCAATACATCTTTTACCTGTTGTTTTAACTGTTCAGCAAAAATGGGAAACACATGCAGTTTACAAGAACATTACTTTTCATACAAATGTTCCCAAGGAAGCGATGGTGCGTTGCGACAAATTCTTCCTCGAACTAATGCTTGACAACTTGGTAAATAATGCGATAAAATATGGAATTCATAGTGGAAATGTATGGTTGAACTGGGATAACGTTTCCCAAACTTTTTCGGTCAGAGATGATGGAATTGGTATTGCCGAAAAAGATATCCCGTATATTTTTAACCGCTTTTACAGGGCCGACGAATCAAGGAGTTCTGTGGTAAAAGGCAGTGGTTTGGGCCTGTCTATTGTGCAAAAACTGGCCAGTCTGCAAAATATTGTTTTGAAGGTTACCAGTATCGAGGGCAAGGGCACCACCTTTTCGTTACGTTTCCCGTCCTGAATTTATTAAGGAGATTTTAAGAATTGTTTAAGGGAATTTAAAAAGGTGTCACTGCATCTTTGTAACGTAAATTTAAATTTAAAAAACAATTCAAAATGAAAAGAACATCTATTACAATCTTGTTAGCCATTGCTGCGGTAATGTTGCTACAATCGTTTGTCAGTAATTCATCAAACAATGAAAGTAAAAGTGCAAATGAAACCGCATTGAATTACGAGAACATGAGAGAGGCATTTAAAGGCGAAACTACCGCCAGTGCCAAGTACGCGGCCTACAGTAAAAAGGCAGAAGAAGAAGGGTATCATGAAATTGCTTTGCTGTTTAAAGCGGCATCTACTTCAGAAAAAGTTCATGCAAATAACCACAGGGCTGTTTTGCGTGAAGGAGATCAACAGGTTCCGTCGATCACACCTGAATTTACAGTGAAATCGACAAAAGAAAATCTGAAGGATGCCATTGCAGGCGAAACCTATGAAATTACAACCATGTATCCTGAATTTATTGTAAATGCCAATAAAGCCGGGAATCAGTTTTCGCTTATGAGCCTGAATTATGCCTATAAAACAGAACAGAAACATAAACCACTGTACGAAAAAGCACTGGCAGCACTGGACGGAAATAATGTGAAATCATTGCCTTCGGTATTTTATGTTTGCCCTACCTGCGGAAATACTTATGACACCAAGGCTCCGGGTCGTTGTGGAATATCGATGACCAGTTCAGAAAAATTCATAAAAATAGACTCGCTTGGTTCTTAGTAATTGTGAATGTTGAGCGTAAGCAAAAATCCCGGATTCCTCCGGGATTTTTTGTTTGGTATTATTTATCCCGCTTTGAATAAATTGCAGTATCAAAGGTTTAAGTTTAAATCCAGTTCTAAGTCCCACCCTGTTCCTTTCGTTCTTTGGCCATTTCCATGGCTTTTTTTCGCAGTTCTTTCCGTTTGTCGAGGTAAAACTCAAACTGTTCTTCATCCAGCAGTTTTTTTAGCTTTTTGTCTTTCTCTTCCGATGTTTTTCTGGCCGCTTTCAGCTGGCTTATTCTTCCCTGTACACTTTTTACTTTTTCCATTTTCAGGGCATATTCCAGGTTCAGGGCCTCAATTTTCACCAGTTGCGAATCGTTTAACTGTAGGTTTTCTTTCATCCATTCCGTTTGCAGTTGGGCGCGTTCTTCGGGTGTAAGCTGCATCCTGAAATTCTGGGCAAAAGCTCCCAACGAAAAAAAGGAAACAAAAATACCTGTTAAAATCATTTTTCTCATAACTACGTTTTTTATGGGTTGAAAATAATTCAATCCGGCTTACCAAAGAAATTTTCTTCATCGAACGGCAGAATGAATTCAACAAACAACCGGACGGTTCAACCAATGACAAATGAATAAAACAGGTTGTTGGCTTTTCGTTGTTTTTTAGTTTATCACTGCATTGATTTTTGCCCAAAGTTCATTGTCAAATCCTGAAACAGCAAAATTGGGGTTGAATGGGTCAGCGGCATTCCCCATTCTTACGATGACCATTTTTTTGCCTGGTATAACATAAATCCGCTGGTCTTTTGCACCCATTGCTGCGAACATATCTGCTGGTGCATTGGGAACTAAAAAACCAGAGTAAACGGTTTGCTCACCCGGTATCATAAATGATTTTGTATTCTTTTGGACAAGAAAATCTTTTAGAGGCTGAACTGCATTTTGATTCCAACCTAATTCCGATACAGAGGTTGTTTCCCATTCTGTGCCTGAATTTGCAGGAAAATACATAGAAGTATCTGGATGGGTCGGTGCCGGGTTGTCATCTTTACTGCAACTTGTCAATAATAGGAATGCAAATAACAATATGTTCATACATTTCATAAAATTTTAAAAATAGTTTGATATTGGACTTTTGTTTTTTCAACAGGTTTTACTTCACAAATGCATTGATACAAAGATAATTGAGCTATAAAAATTCTATATTAGTTACTATACTCAAACTAATCTTCTGTTTATGAGATTATTATCAAATATATAAAATAAAATACAACATATTAAGTGATTTTTTTATTTTCTTTTAATCTGCTATTTTTCAGCAACTTAACGATTGATATTTTAGTTGCTACAAAATCAAAAAAATA